>CAZYJP010000437.1:0-2354 GCA_964647795.1 uncultured Thermodesulfobacteriota bacterium | reverse complement strand
GGGCGGAAGCCGAGGAGCGGGCCCGGGCCATCGCTCAGGAGGTCGCCGAGGCGAGGGAGGAGGAGAAGGTGCGCCCCGGCACCCGCTTGACGCTGGGGGCGCTCTTCGGCCTCTACAGGCGCGAGAAGGTGCCCCCCCTGGCGCCGTACCGCCAGCGCGCCTCACACAGTACGTGGCGATGTTCAACTCCGCCTGGGGGGCGTCCCTCCTGGTGGCGGACATCGACCAGAGCCGCGTGGATACCTACGTGGCGAAGCGCCGCGCCCTCGAGGTGCTCCCCCCCTCGTTCGTGCCCGACGAGAACGGGGAGCTCCGCCGGGGTGGTCGGAAGCCCACGCCACCCCGGGACGGCACGCTGGACTCGGACTTCCGGTGGCTCGCCTCCGTGCTGAACTGGGGCCGCAAGCGGAAGGAGGGAGGCCGGCGCCTCCTCCATGACAACCCCCTGCAGGACGTGATTGGCCGAAGGAGGCGAACGTCCGCCGCCCCGTCGCCCGGCATGAGCGCTTCACGGCCACCATGGAGCATGTGGACGCCGTGGACCCCCAGGGGCGGCTCCGGTGCATCCTCTCCCTCGCCCGGCACACTGGCCGCCGGGAGTCGGCGATCTGCAAACTCAGGGCGTCCGACCTCCTCCTCTCGGAGCGGCGCGTCCTCGAGGCGCTGGCCGGTGCAGGGATGGACGAACACCTCGCGGAGGACATGCCCCACGGCGCGATCCGGTGGCGCGACGAAGACGACAAGATGGGGTTGATGTTCATCTCCCCCGTGGGAAGCCACGCACAGGCCGCCCTGGACGCCTACCTCGCGCTTAACCCCCGCGTCGGGGACGTCCCCCTCTTCCCTGCCCCGGGCCCGATCCGGAGCAAGAAGAAGCCCGCTCCGCCACGCGAGGGGCCCGAGAAGCCCATCAGCAGGCACACGGCCGCCAAGTGGCTCCTACGGGCCGAGGAGCTCGCCAAGCTGCCGAAGCTGGACCGGGGGACGTTCCATCCCTACCGCAGGTTGTGGGCGACGGAGCGGAAGAGCCTGCCGGACGTGGACATGGCCCACGCCGCGGGGTGGAAGGATACCCGCGCCATGAAGCTTTCGTATCAGCAGGCGGACCCCCGGAACGTGCTCCGCGCCGTGGAATTCGGGGGCTGAGTTTTCGGGTCCGTTTCGGGGGCCCCCGGGACACATTCGGGACACAGCCGGGAAAAGAGAAGCGCCGCAGGGGCCGGAAACCCTTGCGGCGCTTGGCTTTCTGAGAGCGGGAAACCGGACTCGAACCGGCGACCCCCACCTTGGCAAGGTGGTGCTCTACCAACTGAGCTATTCCCGCAGAACCGCGCATCTGCCGCCGTCCAAGCCGCAGCCCGTGCGCTATGTCAGGAGTGAAAGGTTAGAAATCCCCGGGCAGGGTGTCAAGGCCAGGCCCCCTCCCTGCACCGGTTTTCCTCACCGCCCCGACCCCCTATTTTCCAGGGTTCCCGCGGAGGCCGGCCTGCGCATCTTCCCCACCTCGGGGGCCGCGGGCCACCCACCCTCTCCCCCCTCTACAGGTCCCCCGTCACCCCTTGATGCCGCGCGCCTCCGCCGTCCTCCCCTTCCTCGCCCTGGCGAGCCTCCTCCTTGCCCAGGGTTCCGTCCAGGCTCTCCCTCTCTCGGGGCAGTTCGCGGAGGAAGTGCTGGCTCCAGCCCTGACCCTTCGAGGGGGGTGGGCTCCGTCGGTGACCAGCTGGAGTGGTACCCTGGGGGTTCCCGGAGAGGGCGGGACCCGACGGACGCCGCTGGCTGCGCTGCTTTCGGAAGAGGCGGTGGGGGTCGAACTCCTCCCCGGGTTGGCCCCCGCCCAGGCAGCCCTGTCCGAACTGCTGGAAGACCCAGGGTACCGCCTCCGACTGGGGGCCGGCTCCTCCACCGCCACGATGCAGGTCATCCGGCTCCCGTACGCCCTTGACCTGGGCATCACATCGTGGCTCACGGTGGGGGCGGTGGTCCCGGTGGTCCGCAGAAGGCTTGAGCTGACGCAGACCTTCCGGGGGGAGGAGGGGAACGTGGGGTTCAGCCCCGGGGTCGAGGAGCCCCAGTTGGTTTCCACCTTCCTCTCCGGGTTGGAGTCCGCCCTCTCGGAGGCGCAGGCGCAGGTGGAGGCGCTTTGCGAAGGTGGCGGCGGGACCCAGGAGTGCCAGGACGGTCTTGCCCTGCTTGCGGAGGGCCAGGCGTTCCGGACGGGGCTCGCCCGGGCCTACCAGGCAGACCTGTTCCCCGTGGAAGGGTCCGCGGCAGGCAACCTCCTGGAAGGGCGGATGGCCGCCCTGGCCTCCGGTCTGGAGGGGTTGGGCGTGGGATTCGGATCCACCCTTCCCCTG
>CAZYJP010000436.1:0-2370 GCA_964647795.1 uncultured Thermodesulfobacteriota bacterium | reverse complement strand
CGGGGCGTGCCACCTGGACGCGGCCATGGTGGGCCGGGCCTTCGACGCCCTCGCGGCGCGGGCCGGGGGCAGCCTCGACCTCCTGATCGTCGAGAACGTGGGAAACCTCGTCTGCCCGGTCGCCTGCGACCTGGGGGAGGACGAGAAGGTGGCCCTGGTGAGCGTGACCGAGGGGGAGGACAAGCCCCTGAAGTACCCCGCGCTCTTCCACGCAGCCGCGCTCCTCGTGGTCACCAAGACCGACCTGCTCCCCCACCTGGACTTCGACCTCTCGGCCCTGGTCCGAAACGCCCGCTCCGTGAACCCGGACCTGACCGTCTTCCCCCTGAGCGCTCGGACCGGAGAGGGGGTGGAGGCGTGGGTGGAGTACCTGGAGGACAAAGCAGGGCTCGCCGGCCCATAGAGGTGGATGGGGGCCCGCTGCTCGTCGGCCCTACGGCCCCCGGTGCACGGGCCGCAACAGGCAACACGCCGCTCCGAGGAGGTGTTTCGCCATCGCCGACGTACACGGAAACCTCACCGGGCTCAAGACGAGCCAGGTCCGCGCCCTGGAGCGCATCTACCGCCGCCGCGTGCCTCCGGAGGACCTGATCACCGCGGAGCTCGCGGCTTACGTGAGCGGTCTGAGCCGGGAGACCGGACGCCAGATCGGTGTCATCCTGGACCGTAAGGGCCAGGTGGTGCACGTGATCGTGGGGGACGACACCGAGATCGTCATCCCCGACCTCTCCGACCACGGCCTGGGGAGGGGGAAGCTCCGCGGGCTGCGCTGCGTGCACACCCACCTTCGCGGGGAGCCCTTGTCCGAAGACGACCTGGCGGACCTGGCGCTGCTGCGGCTCGATGCCATGGCGGCGCTAGGGGTGACCTCCGAGGGCCGGCCCGGAATCCTCTTCGTGGCGCACCTGCTGCCGCCGAACCCGGCGGGGGAGACGTGGCGCCTCCTGCCCCCTGCGGAGATCCACTCCTTCCGCCTAGACTTCGGCCCCTTCGTGGCAGCCCTGGAGGAGGAGGTCGCGGCCCGCCAGGCCCGGTCCTTGGCCGTCCGAGTCCCGGGAAAGGACCGGGGAATCCTCGTGAGCGTGGGCACGGCGCCCCGCCACCAGGTGGACGAGCGCCTCGACGAGCTGAGGGAGCTCGCCCGGACGGCCGCCGTGGAGGTCGTGGACACGGTGGTCCAGCGGCCCCGGCAGCTCAACCCAAAGTATCTCATGGGGGAGGGGAAGATCCGCGAGGTCGTGGCGTCGGCCCTCCAGAAGGGGGCCGACCTGCTCATTTTCGACCAGGAGCTCTCCCCGGGGCAGGTGCGCGCCATATCCGCCCTGACCGACGTGCGGGTGATCGACCGCACCCAGCTCATCCTCGACATCTTCGCCCGCCGGGCCCACACCCAGGACGGCAAGGTGCAAGTGGAGCTCGCCCAGCTCAAGTACCTGATGCCTCGCCTCGTGGGGAAGGGCACCGCCATGAGCCGGCTCATGGGCGGCGTGGGGGGCCGGGGTCCTGGGGAGACCAAGCTAGAGATGGACCGCCGGCGCATCCGGGACCGGATAGCTGCCCTGGAGCGAAAGCTCAAGGACCTGTCGCGAGGCCGTGCCCAGCGGCGGCACCGCCGGGTTCGGGCTGGGGTGCCGATCGTGAGCATCGTCGGTTACACGAACGCGGGCAAGTCCACCCTCCTCAATGCCCTGACGGCCTCTGAAGTGTTCACCGAGGACCTGCTCTTCGCCACCTTGGACACAGCGACCCGGCGCCTTCGCTTCCCGCGCGAGCGGGAGGTGATCATCACCGACACCGTGGGGTTCCTCCGGGACCTGCCCAAGGGCCTCGTGGGCGCCTTTCGGGCGACCCTGGAGGAACTCCAGGACGCGGATCTCCTACTGCACGTCGTGGACGCCTCGAACCCTGCCTTCGAGGAGCAGATCGCTGCGGTGGAGAAGCTCCTGGGGGAGCTCGAACTGGGGGAAAAGCCGGTGCTCCGGGTGTTCAACAAGGTGGACCTTCTCCCCGAGGGGGAAGGCAAGGCCCTGGCCTCGACCCACGGGGGGATCCCCCTTTCGGCCCGGCGCCGGGAGACCTTCGGCCCTCTCCTCGAGGCCCTGGAGCGCCGCTTCTGGCCAGGGGGCGGCGAGAGGGACCCTCCCGGAGTCTGAGGGGCTTCGCCCAGAGCCGTTCGGGGGGTAACCACCGGAAGAGCCGGGAGCCGTGGATTGCTGTATGGAAGGCGATCCGGTGCCGTCGTGTGAGCGCTACGGGCGGTCCGAGGAACTCTCGGCTGCGGGTTCGATCACCCGAAGTGCGGCGGCGGTGGCGTTGTCCGTGCCGCCCCGGGCCAGGGCAGTCTCCACCAGTTGCCGTGCGGCGGCAGGG
>CAZYJP010000435.1:0-2376 GCA_964647795.1 uncultured Thermodesulfobacteriota bacterium | reverse complement strand
TCTCCCAGACACCGCTGCGAAGGTTCCGTTCCCACCGCAGGCGGGGGAAGGCCTGGTGCAGCTCCCAGCGAAGCTGGGCCGTGGCCAGTGCGGTTGCGGCCTGGGCTTCGACGACAAGGCCTTCGCCAAACGTGTCCTCGCCCCCGGCGCCCCGGCAGAGAGCCTCGAGCTGGCAACACCCCTGGGCGCCAAGCCCGTTCGCGAGGGCTCGACCATCGGGGTGGCCGTGGCACGGGAGCCCGCCCAGGTGTCCGCGGCCGTCGCCGCCGCTCGGGCGCACGGGGACGAGATCCTGGTGGAACACTTCATCGAGGGGCGGGAGGTGACCCTGGGGGTGCTCGACGGGACCCCCCTTCCCCTGGTGGAGATCGTCCCGGAAGGGGGCTTTTACGACTATGCGTCCAAGTACACCCCGGGACGCACCCGCTACCTGTGCCCCGCGCCCCTGGGGCCGGAGGAGACCCGGGAAGCGGTGCGGGCGGGGTGCGCCGCCTACCGGGTCCTGGGATGTTCCGGCGCCGCTCGGGTGGACCTCATGATCGACTCCGCCGGCCGACCGTGGGTGCTGGAGGTGAACACCATTCCCGGGATGACCCCCACCAGCCTCCTCCCCAAGGCGGCCGCCGCCGCAGGGATGAGCTTCGCCGACCTGGCCGAGGGGATTCTGGCCGGGGCGGGGCTCAAGGCGTAGGCCATGGAGCGGTTCCGACCGGTCGCCGTCCTGGCGTGGGTCCTGGCGAGCGTGGCACTGGCGGCAGCCCTCTATGCCGGCTATCGCGCGGGCTCGGACCGACACCTCTTCGTCCTCCAGTCCATCGGGGTAGAGGGGGCGCGCCGGACCGCTCCGGAGGACCTGGTCCGGGCCACCGGGCTGCAGCTCGGGGTGGGCCTGTTCCAGGTGGAGGTGGAGAAGGTTCGGCGGCTCCTCGAGGGGCTCCCCTGGGTGCGTCAGGCCCGGGTCGTACGCCAGCTCCCCTCCACCCTGCTCCTGGAGGTCGACGAGTGGGAGCCCCGGTGCCTGGTGCGCCTGGACCGCCTGTACTACTTGACCGCCGAGGCCCACGTCGTGCGGGCGCCCCTCGACCAGGGCCTGGACTACCCCGTCGTCACGGGCCTGGGCTGGGCAGACCTGGAGGCTGAGGGGCCGACCCGGGCCGCCCTGCTGGAGCTCTTGAATCTTCTCGAGGCCGGTGCCCTCCGGGACGAGGTGAGCGAGATCCACGCAGACCCGGAGGAAGGCTTCACCCTGTACACGCCGGCCCACGGCGGCACCGGAATCCGACTGGGACGGGACGACCTGGACGAGAGACTTCGCCGCCTCGAGAGGTTGCGGCGGCATCTCGCCAAGCACGGCCAGGCGGCCTACGCGGTGGACCTCGTCGGGGAAGACAAGATCGTGGCCCGGCTTCTGCGGGGGGAAAAGAAGGGGGCCAAGCGATGAGGGGCGGGGCGGAGCTCGTGGTCGGCCTCGACATCGGCACCACCAAGATCTGCGCCGTGGTGGGGGAGGTGACCGCCGAAGGCGTGCGCGTCCTGGGGTACGGCACTCACCCCTCCCGGGGGCTCCGCAAGGGCGTCGTGATCAACATCGAGGCCACGGTCCAGTCCATCAAGAAGGCGGTGGAAGAAGCGGAGATGATGGCCGATCGCGAGATCCGGCGGGTCTTTGCCGGGATCGCAGGGGGTCACATCAAGGGGTTCAACAGCCACGGCGCCATCGCCCTGAAGAACCGCGAGGTGAGCCCGGCGGACGTCCGGCGGGTCATCGATGCGGCGCGGGCCGTCGCAATCCCCACGGACCGGGAGGTGATCCACATCATCCCCCAGGAGTACATCATCGACGACCAGGACGGCATCAAGGAGCCCCTGGGGATGAGCGGGGTGCGGTTCGAGGCGCGGGTGCACATCGTCACCGGCGCGGTGACCAGCGCCCAGAACATCGTCAAGTGCTGTAACCGCGCGGGACTCGAGGTGGCAGACATCATCCTCGAGCCCCTGGCGAGCGCCGAGGCAGTGCTCACCGACGACGAACGGGAACTGGGGGTGTGCCTGGTCGACATGGGCGGGGGCACCACGGACATTGCCGTCGTCGGCGGCGGGTCCGTGAAGCACACCTCCGTCCTCGCCTTGGGCGGCAACCATGTGACCAACGACATCGCCGTGGGCCTTCGGACCCCTGCCGGCGAGGCCGAGAGGATCAAGCGCCGTTTCGGGTGCTGCCTCACCAGCCTGGTGGGCAAGGACGAGACCATCGAGGTCCCGAGCGTCGGCGACCGCAGGTCGCGCATTCTCAACCGCCGAATCCTGGCCGAGATCGTGGAGCCCCGGATGGAAGAGCTCTTCACCCTGGTGCGCCAGGACCTGGAGAGGAGCGGG
>CAZYJP010000434.1:0-2379 GCA_964647795.1 uncultured Thermodesulfobacteriota bacterium | reverse complement strand
CAGGCGGCGGCAAGCGCCTCCGAGCCCGGCCCCGGCGGGACTCCAAGACTCAGGTTCAGCAGCCGGCACCCTGCGGCCGCCGCCCGCAGGACGCCCCGCGCGACGAGGGATGGGTAGGTGGCGAGGTCTTCGTTGAAGACCCTCACCGCAAAGAGATCGGCCTCCGGGAGCCCGTGGCGCAATACCCCCGCGACGGCCGTGCCGTGCCCCAGTGGGTCTCGAAAATCCTCGTCTTCCCCGATCGACCCGAGGGAGTCCGCGAAGACCCGGCAGCCCTCCACCCGGCCCCGGACGTGGGAATGCCAGGCATTCACCCCGGTGTCGATCACTCCAACGCGCAACCCCTCACCCCGTCCCATCCGTCACGCTCCGGGCCCCCTGCCCTCACGCTACGCTACCCTCTCTCTGCCTCACCCCCACACCGCGTCCAGGTCGGCCTCCGGAACGTCCCATACCCCCCCGTGGGGGGCAAGGGGCTCTTCGGCGAAGAAGGCGGGCAGCCGATCGTGGGCTGCGCCGAAGCCGCAGCGCTCGTTGAACTCCCGCTCCCCCCGGCACACCTGTTCACCCAAGCGCGAGAGGTACCCCGACGGCATCTCGGCGCCGACCTTCGCGGAGACCGCCGCCAGCAGTTCGCCCTGGAGGTCGAGGCTCTCCAGGACCGGCAGGGAGGCGAAGAGGCAGATGCCCAAGGTGTCGACCGCCGCGAAGTAGGTCTGGAGGAACGCCGACATCTGCCCCTGCCCGTGCGGGCTGGAGGGGTCGTAGGAGGGGTTGCTCGGGCTGGGGAGGGCGTTGCCGGCGGTGTGGTCGGCTCCCATGGGACTGGTGGCGTAGGTGACCCCGGTACCCTTGAGGACGCGGGGGTCGTAGGCAGCCAGGGACTGACCCTTGACCGCGGGCACCCGCGGAACCCCCAGGGCCCTGCCCACCTCCACGCAGCCGCCTCCCAGCAGGAGTCCCAGGGGAGCTCCCGCGGGAATCGACTCCAGGACCGCCAGGGCCCGAGACCCGTCCCCCCAGGGCAGTTTGCCCGCCTCCATGGCGACGGCCAGGGCGGCCCCCACTTCCATGGTGTCCAAACCCAGGTCGTCGCACGCCCGGTCGATCCGGGCGATCGCGTCGAGGTCGCCGATGGCGCAGTTGCTCCCCACCATCCCGAGGGTCTCGTACTCGAACCCCGAGGTGACGAAGCCCCCGTCCGCGTCGGTGTAGACCTGGGAACAGTGGATCACGCACCCGGCCATGCAGCGGTGTTTGGAGGAGGCCCCGGGCCGGGCGGCCATCATGGCCGCCAGAGCCTCCCCGCCGATCTTCTCCGCTTCCGGGAAGCTCCCGGCGGAGTAGTTTCGTGTCGGGAGCGCCCCCAGCTCGTTGATGAGGGGCACCAGCATGGCGGTCCCCAGCGCCTGGAAGCCTCCGGTCAGGGGGTTGGACGCGATTCCCTGGGCGAGGGCCGCGGACGCGGCTTTGAACCGCTCGGGGTCGGCCAGGGGAACTGCGGCACCGCCGGCGTCGTCGATCACGATCGCCTTGACCCTCCTTGCGCCCATCACCGCCCCCAATCCGCCCCGGGCCGCGGTCCGCAGGAGGTAGTCGGGAGTGGTCACGCAGATGGCCGCCGCCTTGAGCCGCCGCTCCCCCGCGGGCCCCACCGTGATCAGCCCGCTGCCCGGGTGCTCCTTCCGGAGCCGGTCCACCGCGGCATAGTTGCCCAGACCCCACAGGTCGCCGGCAGGCGCGAAGGAGACGCCTGCCTGGGAGATCCGCACCACGACGGCCTCGGACGCCTCCCCCTGGAGCACGACGGCGGCGATCCCCAGCCGAGCCAGCTTCTGGGCGCTCGACCCTCCGGAGTTGGACTCCTTCACGGTCCCGGTCAGCGGGCTCTTGGCGCCGACCGAGAGCCGCCCGCTGTTGGGGACCGAGGTCGCGGCAAGGAGTCCCGGCGCGAAGACGAGGCGGTTCTGGCCGCCGAGGGGGTCGGCGCCAGGCGTCACCTCTTCCGACACCACAGCAGAGGTCAGCCCTCGCCCTCCCAGCCCGAGCCAGCGCTCGGGGAGCTCTTGGAAAGAAGCGGTACGTCCCTCCAGATCGACTCTGAGAATCCTGGCCATGGAATCTCCTCCTTCCGTCTGCTCTGATTCGCTTTAGCAGGCTGCCCCGAGAACCCGTAGCTGAAAAACCCAGGGAGGGGGTTTTCAACACCCTGTTAGGGGTGAATCGCGCTGCGGACCGGTCCGTCCGGTGCGGAGGGTTCGAACCCCGGAGGCCGGACCCCCCCCAGCGCCCGGTGCAGCGCTTCGACGTCCACCTCTCGCAGCACGCCGCCCCGGAGGAGGAGGAGTCGATCGAACTCCTTGAGCCCGCCGAGACGGT
>CAZYJP010000433.1:0-2381 GCA_964647795.1 uncultured Thermodesulfobacteriota bacterium | reverse complement strand
CCATCGCGTGCTCGAGGAGGTCGCGGGCGTCTGCCGAGGGGGTGCAGTGTTTGCGCACTCCCGCGGCGGAGAGATGGGCGTTGCAGTGGAACGGGCGCCCGGCATAGCGCGTGGCCTGTCGCTGCCGGGCTACGTCCACCCGAGCCCGGATCTCGGCGGAGGAGCCGTCTTCGCCTGCCCCCGCCATCTCCCGATACCGCACGGCGGGGACCTCCGCATGGAGGTCGAAACGGTCCAGGAGGGGACCCGACACCCGGGCCCGATACTTGCGGATGCCGGACGGACTGCAGGTGCACTCGTGCTGGGGATCCCCGTAGTAACCGCAGGGACACGGGTTCATTGCGGCGACCAGCATGAAGCGGGCGGGAAACGTCACGCTGGTCGACGCGCGAGCGATCGTCACGGCCCCGTCCTCCAGTGGCTGGCGGAGGACCTCGAGCACGTGTTTCTTGAACTCTGGCAGCTCGTCGAGGAACAGCACCCCGTTGTGTGCCAGACTGATCTCGCCGCAGCGCGGGATCGTGCCTCCGCCGATGAGGCCCGCATCCGATATGGTGTGGTGGGGCGCCCGAAACGGTCGGCGAACCACGAGCGCCCCGCCCCCATCCTGGACCCCCATCACGCTGTAGATCCGGCTGGTCTCCAGGGCCTCGTCCCAGGTCATCTCCGGCAGGATGGTTGGCAGGCGGCGTGCCAGCATGGTCTTGCCGGAGCCGGGGGGACCCACCAAGAACACGTTGTGCCCTCCGGCCGCCGCCACCTCGAGCGCCCGCTTGACGTGCCCTTGGCCCCGGACCTCGTCGAAGTCGACGTCGTAGCTGGCTCCGCGGCCGAAGAACTCTGCCGGGTCCCCCCGGGCTGCCGGCAGGGACCCCTCCCGCAGCCCCTCCACCACCTCCGCCAGGGAGTCGACGGGGTGCACGGTGAGGCCCTTCACCACGGCCGCCTCGGCCGCGTTCTCCCGCGGCACGCAGACCGCGTCGAGGCCGAGTCTCCGAGCCTCCATGGCGATGGGAAGCACTCCCCTCACCGGCCTCACCCTCCCATCCAGAGAGAGCTCGCCGAGGAGCAGGACCCGGTCCAGGCCCCGGATGCCGAGGTTGGGGTCCGTCGCGAGGATCACCACCGCCACGGGGAGGTCAAAGGCCGCCCCCTCCTTCTTCACATCGGCGGGCGCGAGGTTCACGGTGATCCGCTGTGGGGGAAAGGAGTAGCCCGAGTTCCGGATGGCCGACCGGACCCGGTCCTTGCTCTCCTTCACCGCGTTGTCGGGAAGCCCGACCACGGTGAAGGAAGGGAGGGCCCGGGCCACGTCCACCTCCACGTCCACCCGGTAGGCGTCCACGCCGAAGACTGCACCGGAGATCGCCGATGAGAGCACGGACTCCTCCCCCGGCCGCCGAGCGACGGCCCTCACTGGATTCCGGAAGCTCGGGGCAATCTACCCAATCACCCCCGGAACCGCAAGAATCGGGTCCTTTACAGGAGGGCCCGGCCCCGCGTAGAGTTCTCTCCCATGGCACCGCCCCCCCCCTTTCCGCCAGGCACCCTGGCCGTCGTGGCCCTGCCTCTGGGGAACCCCGCGGACATCACACGGAGAGCCCTCGAAATCCTGGCCGAAGCGGATCTCGTGGCCGCGGAGGACACCCGCACGGCAGGCCGCCTCCTGGCCGACCACGGCCTCAAGCCCCCCCTGATCTCCTACCACGACTGGAACGAGGAACAGCGCGCCCCTGCGCTCCTGGAACGCCTGGCCCGGGGCCAGAAGGTCGCGTTGGTCTCCGAGGCGGGCACGCCGGGGATATCGGACCCCGGGTACGACGTGGTCCGCCTCGCCCGCCAGAGGGGCATCCCGGTGGTCCCCGTGCCCGGACCGTGCGCCCTGACCGCGTTTCTCAGTGTCTCTGGCCTGCCTACCGATGCGTTCTCGTTCTTCGGCTTTCCTCCGAGCCGGCCTCCACGGCGCCGGTCGCTCTTCCAGTCCCTCTCCGAGCGGCCCGAGACCCTCGTCTTCTACGAATCCCCCCGGCGAATTCTGGCGGCCCTGGCCGACGCCGAGCAGGTCTTCGGTGACCGGGAGGCGGCGTTGGGGCGCGAAATGACCAAGACTCACGAGGAGTTTCTCTTCGGCACCCTCTCTGGGATCCGGGCGGCGCTCGGCTCCCGGGCCAGGGTCTTGGGCGAGGTGTGCTGGGGGATGAAGGGAGTCCAGAGCGCTCCGACCCCGGAAGGCGAACCCCTCCAGAACGCCCTGGAGGAGGCCCGGACCAGCGGGTTGCCGCCACGGGAGGCGGCCCGGGCGCTCGCCCGACGCTGCAACATTTCGCCGAAAGAGGCCTACGCCCTCCTCGTCGGGGAGCGCTGAGCCCGAGGCCCCCGGC
>CAZYJP010000432.1:0-2392 GCA_964647795.1 uncultured Thermodesulfobacteriota bacterium | reverse complement strand
GGACACCCTGCTCCTCGTAGACCCGGGCGTTGGCGATCGCGAGCCCCCCCATCTCGGCGAGACCCGAGACGAACTCGATCTCCTCCGGCAGGTACTCCCGCGGCTCCGCGGTGTACAGGCGCAGGACGCCGATGACTCGCTCCTTCGCGATCACCGGCACCGAGAGCACCGAGCGGATCCCCTCGGCGCGCTTCTCCTCGGGGTACTCCACGCGGGGGTCCGTCCAGGCGTCGGCGATCAGCACGGGCCTGCGCTCCATCACCTCGGGGATGCTGCGGTCCAGGTGAGGCGTGCCCTTGGCGAGGTAGCGGCGGCTGAGCAGGTGCGAGGCGACGAGCTCGAGGCGTTTGGTCTTCTCGTCCACCAACCGCAGGCTCCCGGCCTTGGCCCCGACGGCCTGCACGCTGCGCCTGACCAGGAGCTTGAGCACCTCCTGGAGCGACCGGGAGGAGAGGACCGCCTGGCTCGCCTCGAAGAAGATGCGGAAGTAGTCTGCCGTCCTCGCGCCCATGGTCGCTCCCCGGGCCCGTGGAGCCCGATCGGGTGGAACCGCCCTCGCCGTGCGGTGCTGGGCATCCCATCATGCCCGATTCCCCGCAAGGGTCAAGGGGCAGGTGGGCCCAGGATCCACCGCCTCGACACGTACCCGGGGCCGGGGAGCCCCTCCGCACCGCCCCGCAATCCGCGATATTTTCCGGTTCTCCTCCGGATCGTGCGGGCTCCCGCCGCCCGCGGTTCCCTTTCCGGCGGCCGGGCGCCGCTCGAGACCTCCGGGACGCACGGGCTTCCCTCCCCTTCAAGGGGAGGGGGAGGGCGAGGGTGGGGATGGGTGCGTCCTGCGGCCGGGCGCCTGGCCTGCACCCCACCCCCCTCCCAACCTCCCCCTTGAAGGGGGAGGAAGCAAAGAGGGGGCGGGTGCCGCCCACACAGATCGCAACAGAACCAAAAGTGGATGGCGGATCCGGGGGGCCCCGGACGCAGTGCGGCCCCCCTCTCGAGGGGGGCCGCACCGGGGGGATGGGGTCGAGGCCGGGGTCAGTCGCGCCCGCCCGACCTCCCGGCGTCCCGGTTCACCACCTGGGTGAACGAGATGAGCTTCTCCTCCCGGGCGAGGTCGGGAAAGGCCTCGTTGTCGTAGACGTAGATGACCTTGGCCTCGATCAGGAGCCTCTCGTGGGGGGCCCCGAACTCGAAGACGAGCTCTCGGGTCTCGCCGGGGAGGATCCGGTTGTCCTTGAGGACCTGGGTGGCGTCCAGCAGGATCGCCTCGTCCGTGGTGACCTCCACCCCGGCGGCGTCGGCGTACCGGCGGGAGATGTCGACCTTTTCGTTGTAGATGAGATGGTTCGTGGCGCTGTAGGCGCTGAAGTCGACGATCACCCGGCGCAGGGGGTTGCCGGTGGGCACCGCGTGGCCGGCGCCGTTGTTGGTGAGCCCGAGCTTGACCCTCATCCGGCCGTAGAGCTTGCGCTCCTCGAGGATCTCGAGGGTGAGCGCGTCGAGGAGCTGGGAGCGGGAGTGCCCCCCGGGGAAACTGTGCAGGTTGATCCGGCGCTTGGTCTTCCGGTGCTGCTCCGAGACCGTGAAGCCCGCGGCCAGGGGCATGTGGCACTCCTGGCACTGGGGTTTGTCTTCCTTCCCGGGGAAACCCTCCTGCCACTCCGAGTAGGTCGTGATGATGGGCAGTCCGTTGGCGTTCTTCATCTCGTGACAGACGCCGCAGAACTGGGCGCTCCCGAAGAGCTCGAGGTGCCGGGTCTCGTGGACCGGGGACTGGGTGTCCTTGAGGGGACCCCTCTTGAGCTTGCCCCACTGCACCTGGAACGGCCGGTCGGGGTTGGACGGGTCGAGCCCCTGGACGGAGTGGCAGAAGTCGCAGCCGACGCCCTCCTGCACGACCTCCGCGTCGAGCGCGAGCCGGGGGTCGTAGTGAAGCGTCGGGGCATGGCAGCTCAGGCACTCCGCCCGCAGGGCCGGGTTCGTCTGGATGCGTTCCGACCGGAAGGTGGCCAGGAAGGCGGGGTCGGTCATGGCCTTGGCGTGCATGGACTCGCGCCAGTGGGTGTAGATGTCGATGTGGCACTCCCCGCAGCGGCGGGCCGGGTTGAAGCCGTCGGTGTCGATCCGGAGCTTCGAGTAGTCGATCTCGGCCTCCTGGGCGGCGGCCTCCGAGGAAGGCAGCTGCGGGATCAGGAGCGCGAGCACGGCGACGAGTCCAAGGTACCGCATGGAAGAAACCTCCTCTTCGTGATCTTCGATATTCACCGAGCGGCCCGGTGGGGCTCCCACCCCTGCGCCGCATGATAGCGGCGAAGGGGGCGGGACCGCCAGCCCGCGTCGCGGTCAGCGGGCCGGGGGGGCCGGGGAGGGGGCCGGACGGGGGGCGGGGCCC
>CAZYJP010000431.1:0-2395 GCA_964647795.1 uncultured Thermodesulfobacteriota bacterium | reverse complement strand
CGTCTCATGATCTCGCTCGCCCGGGTCCACCGCTCCCTGGGGCGCTTCGACACGGCCCACGAGCTGGTGGAGGGAGCTCTGGCCCTGCGGAGGCAGCACCTGGGCGCCGCCCACCCCGAAGCGATTCGCAGCCTCACCGAACTCGGCCTCCTGCAAGACCACCTGGGCGAGTTCGAGCAGGCGGAGGCGAGCCACCGCGAGGCGGTGTCCCTGGCCAGAGAGATGCCCGGCTCGCGGGCCCAAGAGTTGGCCGAGGCGCTCCACAACCTGGCTTCGGTGCTTCACACGCGGGGCAATCTGGACGGCGCCGAGGAGGCCCACCGGGAGGCCCTCGAAATTCGCAAGCGCCTCTTCGGAGACGAAAGCGCGGAGGTAGCCGCTACCCTGAACGGCATGGGCGCTGTTGCCCAGACCCGGGCGCGCTACGCTGAGGCCGAGGCGCTCTGGGAGGAGGCAGCGGGGGTCCGGGCCCAGGTGCTGGGACCAGCCCATCCCGTGACCCTCGCCACTCTCTCGAACCTGGCGTCGGCCCGCCTCGCCGCGGGAGACCGGAGGGGCGCCGAAGCCGCCCACCTGGAGGTGCTCGAGGCCCGTCGGCGTGTGCTGGGCGCAGAGCATCCGGACGTGGCCGCGACTCTCCACCAGATCGGTCTGGTCCGCTGGTCGGAGGAGAACCTCGACGGGGCAGAGGTGGTGTGGACCGAGGCCGTCGCCATCCTGCGGCAGGCTCTGGGAGACGAACATCCCACAGTGGCACGCTCCCTCACCGGGCTCGCCGGCGTCGCGCGTGGACGGGGGGACCTGGACGAGACGGAGCGTATCCTCGAAGAGGTGCTGCGCATCTACCGGGCTCACTATGGGGATGGGCACTTCAATGTGTCGGTGATGCTCAACAACCTGGGCGCGGTGCGCTTCCAGCGGGGAGACGTGGACGGCGGGCGGGCTCTCTACCGCAGGGCTCTGGAGATCCGCAGGGCCTCGCTGGGTGACGACCACCCCGAGGTCGCGCTGGTCCTGCACAACCTGGGCGAGAGCTACGTGGACACGGGCGACCTGACGGAGGCGGAAGCGCATTTCCAGCGGGCACTGGCGATCCGCGAAGCCACTCTCGGCCCCGAGCACCCCCTGACCAACGACACCCGCGACGCGCTGGATGAGGTGCGCACGCGCCGCGGGAGCAGGTAGCAATACACCACCATGCGACGGCCCCTCAGCGGGCCACCTCTGCACGGTCGATCGACCTGACCGCTTCTGCGCACCTTCCTCTCCCGACCCCTCCACCGTGCTACGCGAACCTCTCCCTCACCCTGCCGGTCCGGGGCGATCCGCGACCGCGGTGATCCCGTTCGCTGCGAAATCCCGTGAATGAGGGTAGGCGCCGCGTAGACCCGGGCCGCGCCCGACTCGTCCCTCATCCCGGATGGCCGCCATGCAGCGTATCATTCCGACCTCCGTCCCCGCCGCTCTCTGTCTCCTGTGGATCGCCCTGCTCGCCCCGGCCGCTCCGGCCGCGGCTCAGTTCGGTGCGGCTGCCGGCCCCTCGCTGGCCGACCTCTTCGGCCCCGACGTGCAGTCCGCGCAGACCCGCTCCGGTCTGACCGGGGGAGGCTCGTATGCGCTCTTCCACCTGGGGCCCGTCGCCATCAGCCCGGAGCTCTTCTACGCTCCGAAGGGCGCGGCGGAGACCCAGCTCCTGCTGGAGAGCCCGGAGTTCTTCGAAGAGCTGGGGGTGGATTACGTCGAGGTCCCCATCCTCGCGCGGATGGGGTTCGGCGTGCCCGGAACCGGCGATGTCCTGCGGGCCTCGGTGGCGGGCGGGCCCGCCTTCGCCTGGAAGCTGAACTGCTCGGTGCGGATGTCGGAATCCGGGCGCGGTGCGCTGAACGACGAGTGCCTGCTGATCGACGCTCCCGATGCCCGCACCGTGATCGCCTCGGCGGACCAGGGGCTGGTCCTGGGTGGAGGTCTGGACCTGGACCTCTTCGGGTTCGGAGCCCTCACCCTGGACCTTCGCACCGTTCGCGGCCTGGCCCGCGTGGGAAACGGATCTGACGGCCTGGATGCCAGGAACCGGACCACCTCGCTGACCCTGGGCCTAGTCTTCGGCCCGAACGGACGATGAACCCCACACCACAGGAGGATTGCGCCATGTCTCCAGCTCGACTCGCTCCGGCACCGTCCCGGATAGGTGAAGTGAATGCGCGTACGGTTTTCGCCTACAGTGTGGTGGCCTTGCTCGCCACACTCTCCGCCTGCAGCCATACCGAGCGTCTGACGGACCGGGTCGCCCGCCACGATACCGACCGGGCCGCCGACCGGATCACGGGCGCCATGGACTGCGTACTGATCGACCGGGAGTGCCGGCAGCAGCGGAGCGCAGCGACCCGGTCCGCCC
>CAZYJP010000430.1:0-2401 GCA_964647795.1 uncultured Thermodesulfobacteriota bacterium | reverse complement strand
CCTGGTCACCGGCTCCACCCACGACGCGAAGGGCTACCGCCGCACCGAGGACGGGGCCGTCCACGAGCGCCTGGTCACCCGACTCCACCGCAAGATCCACGACCACCGGGCCGCGATCTGCCGGGCCGAGGCATACTTCCTGGAGGATGCCCGGGCTGCGGTCGTCGCCTACGGCTTCACGGCCCGGGCGAGCCTACACGCACTGAAGGTGCTGCGGTCCGAGGGCGTTCCGGTCGGTCTGCTCCGCCTCCAGACCCTGTGGCCCTTCCCGGAGGAGGCTGTTTCCCGCCTGGGGGACCGGGTCGAGCGCCTCCTCGTCCCCGAGATGAACCTCGGGCAGGTCGAGGGCGAGGTGAGAAAGGCGGCCCGGTGCCCGGTGGAGGGCCTCCACCAGGTGAACGGCGAGGTAATCCACCCCGGGAGGCTCGCGGCTTGGATCCGGGAGCGGGTCGCATGAGGGACATGGCCGCCTATCTCCGCGAAGATGTGACGACCACCCCCTTCTGCCCGGGCTGCGGGCACGGGATCCTCATGGGCGCGATCCTGAGGGCCGTGGACGAGATGGGGCTCTCCATGGACCGGACGCTCTTCGTCTCGGGCATCGGGTGCGCCGCCTGGATCCCCTCGCCCCACTTCCAGGCCGACACCCTCCACACCCTCCACGGCCGGGCGCTGCCCTTCGCCACCGGCGCCAAGCTCTACAACCCGGACCTGACGGTGCTCGTGGTGAGCGGCGACGGGGATCTTTCCGCCATCGGAGGAAACCACCTGATCCACGCGGCGCGGCGCGACCTCGACGTAACGGTCGTGTGCGCCAACAACATGATCTACGGGATGACCGGGGGGCAGGCCGGAGCCACCACCCCGGAGGGGGCCGTGAGCGCCACGACCCCGCAGGGAAACCCCTACCGGCCCTTCGACCTCTGCCGACTCGTGGAGGCGGCCGGCGCCTCCTACGTGGCCCGCTACGCGGTGGTCCAGCCGCTGCTTCTCCAGCGGGCCATCCGCCGGGGCCTGGAGACCCTGGGCTTCTCCTTCGTCGAGGCGCTCTCCCCCTGTCCCACCCACTATGGGAGGAGAAACCACCTCGGGGAGGCTCCGGAGCAGCTGCAGAGGCTCCGGGAAGTGCTCGTCTCCCCCGAGGAGGCCGCGGTGCTCCCCGTCGGGGAGCGGCGGGGGCGCATCGTCTGCGGGGAGTTCGTTCATGCGTGACAGGGCAGCCGACACGCTCCAAATCAGCATTTGCGGGTTCGGCGGTCAAGGGATCCTTCTGATCGGTCAGTTCCTGGGGGAGGCGGCGGTGCGCGACGGCCTGTGGGCAGCCGGCTCGAGCTCCTACGGTGCCCAGGCCCGGGGGGCAGAGTGCCGTTCGGATCTCGTCGTCTCCCGGGCCCCGGCGGACTACCCCCACGTGCTCGCTGCCGATCTCTTCGTAGCGATGTCCCAGGGGGCCTACGACCGGTACGTGGCAGAGGCGGGCTCCGAGGCCCTGGTCCTCGTGGATCACCCACACGTGACTCCCCGGGCCGGAGACGGCCGGGCCCAGGTTCCGGTGCCCTCCACGGCTGCGGCGGTGGAGCGGTTCGGGGGCCGGCAGGCGGCGAACTTGGTGATGCTGGGGGCGCTGGTGGTCCTCAGCGGGGTCGCCTCGGAGCGGTCCGTGTGCGAGGTCGTGGGAGAGGGGCTGGCCCCGAGGTTTCAGGAGGCGAACCGGGCGGCACTGGAGGCAGGGTTCGGGCACGGCCGGAAGGCCCGCCTCTCCTTCGCCGAGGGAATCGACCCGTGGCGGGCCCGCACCGCCCTCGGCCCGTGAAGGGGTGATCATGGCCCTGGGAAGGATCTTTCGACCCGTCGTCGAAACCGACCGCTGCGGGAGTTGCGACGTCTGCCTCCGGGGGTGCCCGGTCGAAGTGATCCCCGAGCTTCGGGAGGAGGCGGGTACGGTCCGGGGCGCGGTGTACGGGGCCGCACCCGCGAGGGACGGCACCGAGGCTCCCCCCTGTCAGGCAGCCTGTCCCCTGGGGCAGAAGGTCCGGGAGTATGTCGGGAAGCTCGCCCGAGGGCAGTGGCGGGACGCCCTTCTGACCGTCCGGCAGGACAATCCCCTGCCTTCGCTCTGCGGTTACCTGTGCCACCACCCCTGCCAGACCGAGTGCCTGCGGGGGAGCGTCGACGGCCCGGTGGCCATCCGGGAGCTTAAACGCCTCGCTACCCGCTACGAGCGGGAGCACGTGGGGGAGGTACGAACCGTTCTCCTCGGGCGCAGGAGCCCCCCCAACGGGAAGCGGGTGGCGGTGGTGGGCTCCGGGCCTGCGGGACTCACCGCGGCCCACGACCTGGCCCTGGCCGGGTGCGAGGTGACAATCGTGGAGGCGGAGCGGGAGTTGGGCGGTGCCCTGCG
>CAZYJP010000429.1:0-2413 GCA_964647795.1 uncultured Thermodesulfobacteriota bacterium | reverse complement strand
TTCCCGATGACGATGCGGTGGCGGCCGCCGCTGCGCAGTTTGAAGAGGTGGGCGGAGGCCCGCCCCACCTTGACCATCATCTCGGTGGTCATGGGGTCTGCGTTGGCCATGCCCCGGATGCCATCGGTACCGAACAGACTTCGTCGCACCGGACCGCCCACGATCAATCCCTCTCCCCCGGCAAAGGCCGGGTCGCATTCTCGAGAGCCTCCATCCGTGTCACCTGGACCCATTCGGGCAGCACGGACACGACCCGGGCGCCCGGGGGGCCGGCTGCCAGCACGCGCACCCGACCGGGGGTCATCTCGGCCCCCAGTGGCTCCACCCCCACGGTGAGGTCCCTGGCCGAAAGCCGGGAGATCATCCGCAGAGTCCCCTCCACCCGAATGTCCACCGCGGGGGGCACCGCGACGAAATCCGGGGCTGAAAGCACCACCGGCACCCGCACGAACTCCCTCTCACCGCGCATCTCCACGATCGTGACCTCGACCCGCACCGTGCCCTTGGCCGACGCCCGCAGCGAGGGGTCCGGGAACGCCAGTTCCACCGGGCGGGTGAAGCTGCCGTCCAAACCCGTCACGTCGAGCAGGTCGGTGGGGATCTCCCGGAGCTGCCGCACCACGCGCTCGGCGCCCTCCACCTCCACCTCGTCCGGGTCGGCCCGCACGGCGGTCACCTCGAAGCCCTCGGCGGGGTTGCCGCGGAGCCGGGGCCGCACCGGCACGACCTTGCGGGCCTTGGCGTCCGCCTCGAGGGTGATCACCGAGGGGGAGATGTAGGTCACCTCGACCCCCCGGGGCAGATTGAGGCGGGAAGGGAGGATCTCGAACCCGCTGATACCGGGCTGGATCCCGTCGAGATCCAGGCGGACCACCAGTTGGTTGGGATTGACCCCGGCAAGGAGGCTCCGGGGGCCGTTGAGGCGCACGCGAATGGCCTCCGGCACCCGGCTCACGATCACCATGTGCTGCGGCACCCGGGTGAGCTCCAGGGGCAGGGAAAGGCTCACCTCACTGCGTTTCTCTCCCACCACGAACATCCACAGGAGGACGGCGAAGGCCAGGGAGAGAAGCTTGAGGCCCCAGTGCTCGAGCAGGAGGCCGCGCAGGAGCCCCAGATTCACGTTCTCGCCTCCCTGGCGGCAGGCCTCGTACGCCTTCGCGGCGCGGTCTTGCGGCCCTTGGCCGCCTCCAGACCCGCAGGGAAGAGCTTGAGCAGGACCCGACGCAGGGTGGCGCCGTCCAGGTGGCGGGTGAGCCGGCCGTTGAGCACCACCGAGATTCCCCCGGTCTCCTCGCTCACCACAATCACTACCGCATCTGTCTCCTCGGTGATCCCCAGGGCGGCGCGGTGCCGGCTCCCCAGCTCCTTGTCCACGTCCAGACGGGTGGTGAGGGGGAGGAAGCACCCGGCCCACAGCACCCGGTCCTTGCGGACGATCACGGCCCCGTCGTGGATGGGAGAGTATGGGATGAAGATCGAGAGGAGGATCTCCTTGCTCAGTGCCGCGTCCACGCGGACCCCCTCCTCCACGTAGTCGCGCAGATCGGTTTCCCGCTGCAGCACGATCAGCGCTCCGATCTTCTTGTTCGCCAGGCTCACCGCCGCCTTCATGAGCTCCTCGACCACCTGGCCGCCGTCGGTGGAGCCCTCCTTGGCGGTAAGGAAGGGGTTGACCCCGACGTGGGCCAGCGCCCGGCGAATCTCGTTTTGGAAGAGCACCACCACCACGAGGATGATCGACGAGAGGAAGGCGCTGAGGATCCATTGGAGAGTGAAGAGCTCGAAGATCTGGCTGACCACGAAGGCCACCACCACGACGGCCATCCCCACCAGCATCTGGAGAGCCCGGGTGCCCTTGACGAGGATGAAGATCCGATAGATGACGAAGGCCACGAGGAGGATGTCCACCACGTCCTGCCAGCGCAGGCCGGCGGGCAGATCGGTCACCGGATCACCCCTCCCCCGCCTGCATCACGGCCCAGGCCAGGTCGACGGCCCGGCGGGACGCCGCCACATCGTGGACCCTGACGATATGAGCCCCGTTGTCGACCGCCATCACCGCCGCTGCCAGGGAACCCTCGAGCCGGTCCTTGGGCACCTCGGCCCCCAGAACCTTGCCGATGAAAGCCTTCCGGCTCGCCCCCACGAGAAGCGGACACCGCAGACCCCGGAGCTCACGCAATCGCTGGAGGAGCAGCAGGTTTCCCTGGGCATCCTTGCCGAACCCGATTCCCGGGTCCACGATCACCCGTTCCCGGGGAACCCCTGCCGCCTCGGCGAGCTCCACGCTCTCCCTCAGCCCCCGGTAGACCTCTCCCACCAGGTCGGCGTAGCGGGTGTCGAGCTGCATGGTGCGCGGCGTTCCCCGCAGGTGCATCACCACCAGCGCACTCCCGGCATGGGCCGCAAC
>CAZYJP010000428.1:0-2413 GCA_964647795.1 uncultured Thermodesulfobacteriota bacterium | reverse complement strand
GCGCCCGGCGCCGCCCGGCGCCGGTCACGCCCCACCCGTTGCGAGGGTCCAGATGCTGAGAGATCGAGAGATCATCCTCGGGGTCTCGGGGGGCATCGCTGCCTACAAGAGCGTACTCCTGTGTCGCGACCTCACCCAACGGGGCGCCAACGTGCACGTGGTGATGACGGAGAACGCCACCCAGTTCGTCACCCCGCTGACCTTCCAGACCATCTCCGGCAACCCGGTCACCCATGAGCTCTTCGCCCTCTTCCAGGGCTCCGAGATCGGCCACGTCACCCTCGCGGACCGGGCCCACATCATGGTGGTGGCCCCGGCCACGGCCAACCTCCTGGGCAAGGTTGCCAACGGCATCGCCGACGACTTCCTCTCCACCATGATCATGGCGACCCGGGTGCCGGTGCTCTTCGCCCCGGCCATGAACGTGGTGATGTGGGAGAGCCGAGCGGTCCAGCGCAACGTGGGGCTTCTCGTCGAGGCGGGGTACCATCTCGTGGGGCCGGTGCCGGGCGAGCTCGCCTGCGGGGTCCTGGGAAAGGGCAAGATGGCCCCCCCGGAGGAGGTTGTCGACGCCCTGGAGATCGTCCTCTCTCCCAAGGACCTCGCCGGCGAGCGCATCTTGGTCACGGCCGGGCCCACCCTGGAGCCCATCGACCCGGTGCGTTTCGTCTCCAACCACTCCTCGGGCAAGATGGGCTACGCCCTCGCCCGAGCGGCGGTTCGGCGGGGAGCTCGGGTGACCCTGGTCACCGGGCCCACGAGTCTGGTCCCCCCGCTGCACGCACGGGTGGTCCGAGTGACCACGGCCCGCGAGATGCACGAAGCGGTGCTTCGGGAGGCCGCCGACGCCACGGTGATCCTCAAGGCCGCCGCCGTGTGCGACTGGCGGCCCGTGGTCTCCGCGCCGCAGAAGATCAAGAAGCGCCAGGGCAACCCCCCTCCCCTCCACCTCGAGCCGAACCCCGACATCCTCCGGGACCTGGGGGAGAGGAAGCGGCCGGGGCAGCTCCTCATCGGGTTTGCCGCGGAGACCGCCGATCTGGAAGCCAACGCCCGGGCGAAGCTCGCCGAGAAGCGGCTCGACGCCGTGGTGGCCAACGACGTCACGGCCCCGGGGTCCGGCTTCCTCGTAGACACCAACGCCGTGCGCATCTTCACGGCCGACGGGGGCGAGATCGGTGTGCCCCTCACCACCAAGGACCGTGTCGCAGACCGGGTGCTCGGGGTCGTCGCGAAACTCCGCACCGGGTCCCAGAAGCAACTCTGGGAGCCGCCGGCCGGGAGCCCGAAGTTCTGGCCGGAACCGTAACGGACCCGCAAAGGGAGTCTCCATGAAACTCTGCATCGCGGGCACGGGCTACGTGGATGAATGGGATAGGGCAATCTTCATGAAGTCAAAATCAGAACTGGCTCCCCGCTGCTGGTGATCTTGCCTCGAGCACTATCCCCCGCATCCCCTTCATCCCTGTTCGAATAGTCCTTACAAAACTCGTACCCACTTCAGCAAACCTGTCCCCGGAGGCCCCATGGAATCGATTCTCGTGGCCGGCGGCGCGGGCTACATCGGAAGTCACGCCGCCAAGCTCCTGGCGCGGCGCGGCTACCACCCCGTGGTGCTCGACAACCTGGTATACGGCCACCGCTGGGCGGCCAAGTGGGGCACCTTCGTAGAGGCAGACCTGGCCGACCGGGAGAAGGTCAAGGCGGTCCTCCTGGAGCACCGCATCCGGGCGGTAATGCACTTCGCCGCCTACGCCTACGTCGGCGAGTCGGTGCGCGACCCCGGCAAGTACTACCGTAACAACGTCGCGAACACCCTCTCTCTCCTGGAGGCCATGGCCGAGGTGGAGAGCGGGCACGTCATCTTTTCGTCGAGCTGCGCCACCTACGGCGAGCCGACCCGGGTCCCGATCCCCGAGGACCACCCCCAGAACCCCGTCAACCCGTACGGCCGCACCAAGCTCGTGGTGGAGCAGATGCTCCGCGACTTCGAGACCGCCCACGGCCTGCGCCACGTCAACCTGCGCTACTTCAACGCGGCCGGGGCAGACCCGGAGGGGGAGCTTGGGGAGGACCACGATCCCGAGACCCACCTGATCCCGCTGGTCTTCGAGGTGGCCCTGGGCAAACGCCCCCACATCGCCATCTTCGGCACGGACTACCCGACCCCGGACGGCACCTGCATCCGAGACTACATCCACGTGACGGACCTGGCCGAGGCCCACGTGCTGGCCCTGGAGCACCTGCTCGCGGGCGGCGAGAGCCGCTCCTACAATCTGGGCAACGGCCAGGGCTACTCGGTGCGACAGGTTGTCGAGGAGGCGAGGAGCGTCACCGGACGGCCCATTCCGGCCCTGGAAGCCCGCCGCCGCTGGGGCGACCCGGCCGCCCTCGTCGGGAGCTCGGACCGGAT
>CAZYJP010000427.1:0-2421 GCA_964647795.1 uncultured Thermodesulfobacteriota bacterium | reverse complement strand
GGCGAGCCCGGTCTCCCCGAAATCCCCCTCGCTCTCACCGAGACCTGCGAAGTCCACGCGCAGGGAGCCGACCCCGGATTCCGCCAGGGCCCCGCCCAGGTAGTACAGGGCCTTGAGGTCCTTGGTGCACGTGAAGCAGTGGGCCACGACGGCGTGCGCCCAAGGTTCGGCGCCCTCCGGCAGGTCGAGCCGGCCGGCGAGGATCTGGCCTCGGCTGTTGGGGAAGGTCACCCGGCGTCGTTCGGCGCTCATGGACTGCCTCCGGTTCGTCCGGGCCTCCTCACCTCCGGTGGGGGGATCGGCCCCTCGCCTCCGTGGTCCTCGCCGTGCACGGGCTCCGGCTCTCGGGGCAGGAAGCGGGCGAACAGGCCGGTTGCGGCCACGGCCAGGACGAGCCGCGGCCCCAGCATCCACAGGGCGTCGCCCCCGACCACCACGAACAGGAGGGTGTCCTCGATCACGGCGTGGCAGGTGCACAGGAAGAGCGCGAGGAGGAAGAGCTCCCGGGGACTCATTCGGCCGGCCCGCGCCTCCTGGATCAGGACACCGGCCCCGTACACGATACCGAGAATCACTCCTGCGGCGAGAGGCACCAGGGCCCCCTCGCCCAGACCCAGGCGGCGGAAGGAGCGGCCATAGGGGGAGACGCGCCGGGAGAGCCAGCGATTGTCCCGGAGGATCTGGTACCCGACCGTGAGGGGAAGGATGATGAGGGCGATCTTGCCCACGGTCAGGAGTGCCCCGCCCAGAGATTCGAGAAGCGTCACGGCATCAACCGGTGGATCGCTGCCCCTGCGAGTACGCTGAGCAGGACCCGGAGGGCCGCGAGTGAGGCCCACCGGGTGCCGACCTGGCGGATGATGGCGGTCTCCAGGATGAGCCCGTGGGCGAGGCCCAGCATGAGCCCCAGGATCGTCACCTCTCTGGGGCCGAGCCCCAGGGGCGCGAGGGCCCCGACGGCGGCATAGAGGTTGATGGCGTATCCGGCCACGAGAACCATGGCAGCCTCTCCCGGGAGCCCGAAGAGAGCCATGGCGGGTTGGACGGTTCGAGCCACAGTGTCCAGGACGGGAGTGTCCCGCAGCAGGTCGACCACCAGATACACCGGCACCATGACCCGGGCCAGGATGAGAACCGAGGACAAGCCCTGGCGCATTCCGCTATGCAGGGAGTGAAACAGGCTCGGGGTTGCTTCCACTTCTCCTCCCAGGAAAGGGACGAAGGATGCCACGGAGAGTGGGCCGACTCAAGGTCGAAGAAACCCGAAGAAATAGAGGAGGGAGCCGGCGAAACTATTTCCGCAAACAGAGATTGACAAAGTAATCTATGGTGCTTACCTTGCGGTCGTACGTGGAACCAACCTTCGCCTCGGTCCTATCCTCCTGGGATCGGGGCTTTTTTTGGCTCATCCGGGAAACGGCCGGGTGGGTCCGCCCACTGCGGCGGCCGATGCCGGACGACGCAATGCGTTTCGGGGAATCGACGGGGGC
Source organism: uncultured Thermodesulfobacteriota bacterium (assembly GCA_964647795.1). Classification (GTDB taxonomy): domain Bacteria; phylum Desulfobacterota; class Deferrisomatia; order Deferrisomatales; family JACRMM01; genus JBFLZB01. The sequence continues at coordinate 931 of CAZYJP010000427.1, read as the reverse complement.
ACACTCCACCGCCACCCCGGTGCGTTCTCCCGGGAGACCCCCAAAACACGAAGGGCCCCGAGTCGGGGCCCTTCGCCGGATTCCGAGCGGGGCTTACTGCTTACCCGCACCCGCCCCCGCAACTTCCGCAGGCCGTCTCGTCGCACCCGCCGCGAAGCAGCTGGTTGAGCTCCTCCGCCCTCGGCTCCCGGACGTCGGTGATCTTGACGTCGAAGTGCAGCCGCTCGCCGGCCAGGGGGTGGTTGAAGTCGGCCACCACCTCGTCCGGCCTCACTTCCTTGACCCGAAAGGTGACCGGTCCATGGGGACCCTTGGCCTCGAAGCCCATGCCGGCCTGGATGTCGAGGTCCTTCGGAAAGTTCTCTCGGGGTATTTCCCGGAGCAGGGCCGGGTTGGGCTCGCCGTAACCGTTCCGGGGCTCGACAGTCACCTGGGTCGAGGAACCGGCCTCCAGGCCCTCCAACCCCTGTTCCAGCCCCGCGATGACTTGTCCCGATCCGAAGAGGAAGCCCAGGGGTTCCCCGGGGGACGACTGGTCTACCACCTCTCCGGAGTCCAGGGCGAGGGAATACTCGATGGTCACGTACCGGCGGCTCTCCACCTTCATGATCACTCCTTGCAGCAATGCGCCGGCCGGCCCCCGCCTTGCACGAGCGGCTCCCGGGGCGTCGTCGAAAACGCAGGCTAGCCCTCACCGCCGGAAAAGTCAACGGGAGCACCAAGAATTGCCTTCCGGCCTCCGGACCGCACAGGGCAATGCCGGGGTCCAAGATCCGCCACCAGATTTTCGGGCGGGGCCGGGGAGCCTTGGAGCGCAGCCCCATACCTCCTCGACCGACCCGTCGAAGCTGGCGCAAACGGGTGAAGCCCGGCGTGCCGGGGCCTGCGGGGACACCCCTTCGAATCGCCGCGGATTGCGGGGCGGAGCGGA
>CAZYJP010000426.1:0-2426 GCA_964647795.1 uncultured Thermodesulfobacteriota bacterium | reverse complement strand
TTCGGCAAGCCCACGATCCGCCTTCGCATGGAGAAGCGCTGCGGCAAGCCGGTCACGGTGCTCGCCGCCGAGGGGCTCGCCACGGCAGACCTCCGAGCCCTGGCCCGGGAGCTCAAGGTGCTCTGCGGCACCGGGGGAACGGTAAAGGAGGACGAAGCCGAGCTCCAGGGGGAGCACCGCGACCGTCTCCGGCCTTTTCTGGCCGGCCGGGGCTATCGGGTGAAGGGATGAGCACGGCTCTGCGGGAAGAGGATCTGGAGATCACGTTCTTTCGTGCCTCGGGCCCCGGCGGCCAACACCGCAACCGCCGGGAGACCGGCGTTCGAATCCGTCACCTGCCGACGGGCATCGTGGTCAGCGCCACCGAGCGTCGCTCCCAAGCCGACAACAGGGCCGCCGCCATGGAGCGCCTCATCGAGGCCTTGGCACGCCGAAACCGCAAGAAGAAGCGCCGCATCCCCACCCGGGCCAGCCGGGCATCCCAGGAGCGAAGACTCCTGACCAAGAAGCGCCACGCGGAGGTGAAATCCGGCCGGGGCAAGGTTTCGGGCGACTGAGAGTTTGTGAAAGGATCGTCGCGAGCAGGCCGGAGTGCAAGGAACGCAGGAGCGAACGACAAGACATATCAGGTAGATAGGCGAGGAGTGAGCGAGTACGCAACGAAGCAATCCGGTCGCGCAGCAGATTGTTTCACGGACTCTGAGCTGCGGCAGGCCCAGGCGGACGAACACCAGCGCCTTCCGGGCAACTCCGCCCTGGCGAGACGTCCCGACGAGGGTCCCCACCCTCTGGGGGGAGTCGTTCGCCGGCGTCCGGCCATGCCCCCTCCCGCCCGGAGCGGCGCCCAGTGCTACCGCGGCCCTCAGGGTTCGGAGCACACCTGAAAGAGCCGGTCGTCGAGCACCACCTCGTCCCCCGGTCTCAGCTTGCGGCCCCTGCGGGTCTCGACCCCCCCGTTGACCCGCACGTCACCGGCCTGCACCCGTACCTTGGCCTCCCCACCCCCGGCGACGGCGTCGGCCAGTTTGAGAAACTGGTCCAGCCGGATGAAGTCGGTGTGGATCGCCACCTCGATCACGTCCGGACCCTCAGGTTCAGAACGTGTACTCCTCGGGCTTCGTCAGACGCTTCATCATGAGGGCGATGTCGTGACTGACCCCGTCCCGGCGCAGGAAGTAGTCGTCCAGGGTGCACCGAAGGTCGAAACCGAGCCGTCGGAAGGCCTTCACCACCTTCACATGGTCCAGGATCACCTCGGCCTTGAGAAACTGGAGGTTGACCTTCTTCGCGATCTCGAACGTCTCCTGGAGCATCTTGCTCCCCAGCCCCACTCCCCGGAAGTCCGACGCCAGGAAGATCCGGATCTCTCCCACGTGGCGCACGGTCTTGGTGCCCCGGTAGAGCGCCACGTCCCCCACCAGCCGCTCATCGCAGTAGGCCACAAGCGGCATCACCCGGTCATAGTCCAGATGGGCGATCCAGCGCTCCACGATCTGAGGCTTCTTGACCTCGTCCTTGAGGAACTTGGTATCCTCCTCCGACGCCTCCGCGAAGAGGTCATAGAGGCGCTTCTGATCCTCTGCGAGGAGCGGCCGCACGAGAACCCTCTTGCCGTTGTTCAGGGTCACGAACTTCCGGTATACGGCGAAGTTGAACATCTGTCCTCCCCACTGGGCCCGGACCCGCCGGGAGCCGAGCGCAGACGGCGCCCGGCAGCGTTGCACCAAGACGCGCAGACTATCAAACACAGGGCTGAAGTCAAGCGACGACCGGAATCCCGAATCCCCTCGAGACCGGAGGTCAGAGCGGAACGCCTTTCTCGGCGGGCGGTGCGGTACAGGCCCCGGGACACCCGGCCTGTGGGTTGAAGGAGACCTGGAAGAGACCCTCCAACGCCCGGGAACCCACCGCGGTTTCGAGACCCTGCCGCGTACATGGGGGGAGCAAGGCAGAGTGAACCGCCGTATACGCTGCAAATCCCAGGAAGACCTTTAGCCATGGCGGCATCGTCCCCTCGGCTTCCCCGAGCGCTCGAGACGGCGCTCCAGGCGCCTACCCCACCGGCGGGCCCCAGATCCACCCGCCGGACGCCCGGGAACGCCGCAGCACCTCCAACGGCATCCGCCCCGACCGCCTGTGGAAACCCCGCAAAGAGGCAGCCCGTCCCTGGTCCTGGAACCCGTCGTGTCGGAACCCGTCGTTGACGCACGGCTCCCCGCTCTCTAGAATGCGCGGTGGAGGTGTCCAGGGCACTGGTGGCTCTCCCGGACTTCAAATCCGGTGTGCGGCGTTAACAGCGTCGTAGGTGGGTTCGATTCCCATACACCTCCGCCAAAGATAAAACCGAGGGGTTGCGCCGTGAGGCGTGACCCCTCTTGTCTTGCACCCGGGAGATGCCCCGGGTGCCGCTATACGAGCAGCAAGTG
>CAZYJP010000425.1:0-2428 GCA_964647795.1 uncultured Thermodesulfobacteriota bacterium | reverse complement strand
TCCGGCGCACTATTTTCTTGCCGGCGGGAGCAGCGCCGGGAACGGGAGCGATCGGGCTTGACAGGTACATAGGAATAGGGATCACCCCCTGATCGACGCCACGGACAGCGCCGACCTCAATGCCACGGGGTTGGGCTCGTGCCTGTCGGGGGCGGAACTGGTCTCTACTGCCTGGGCCTCGGCATCCCCTTCCGGGGTTCGGATTCCGCTCCCGAAGGTCGAGGGGGCCTCAACTGCCGGGTCTGGGCCATGGGCCCGGGTTCGCAGGACATAGACTCGGGTCAGGGGGAAGAGAAGCTGCGGGGGGGGGTGGTCCTGCAGAGCGGGCACCCCTGGAGGCTGAGGGGTTTCTCGAGGCCGCAGGCTGCCAGCAGGGCCTCGTCCCGGAAGATCTCGGCGGTGGGGCCGTCGGCCGCCACCTGCCCCTCCCGGATCACGATGGTGCGGTGGCAGAGCTCGAGCACAAGGTCGAGGTCGTGGGTGGCGAGGATCTTGGTGTGCTCGAAGCTCTGTAGCAGGCGGATCAGCCGGCGGCGGGCGCCCGGGTCGAGGTTCGACGAGGGCTCGTCCATCACGAGGATGTCGGGGCTCATGGCGAGGACCGTGGCGATGGCGACGGAACGCTTTTCCCCCCCGGAGAGGTGGTACGGCGGCCGCTCCCGGAGGCCGAGGGCGCCCACCCTCTCCAGGGCTCCGGCCACCCGCTTCTCCACCTCCTCGGGCGGGAGGCCCAGGTTCAGGGGGCCGAAGGCCACGTCGTCGTTCACCGTCGGCATGAAGAGCTGGTCGTCCGGGTCCTGGAAGACCATGCCGACGGTCTTTCGCACCTCGGGGATGGTCTGCTTGGTCAGGGGGAAGTCGCCGATCCGGACGCGGCCGGCCTGGGGGGTGAGGTAGCCGTTGAGGTGCAGGAGCAGGGTCGACTTGCCCGCGCCGTTGGCCCCCACCACGGCCACGGCTTCCCCGTGAACCACCCGGAAGGACAGGCCGCGCAAGGCCTGGGTTCCGTCGGGGTATCGGTAGGCGAGCCCCTCGACCTCGACGATGTGGTGGCTCATCGCCAGAGGCCCTCCACGAGGTTTCCCAACAGGTGGGGGACGTTCACGAGCCGGAGCCCGGCGAACGCCCCGCACCACCCGGCGGCGAAGGCGGCCTCGGGGAGCCCGACCCTCGGGCTTCGGAGCCCCCGGATCTCGCCGGTGAACCCCCGGCAGCGCATGGCCAGGTGGATGCGCTGCGCCCGGTCCAGGGTGCGCAGCAGAAGGTGCCCCAGCAGGCTCCCGTAGACCCCCATGCCCATCCCCCGCTTCCCGAAGGACCGCAGCGCCCGGGCGCGGACCAGGCGCAGGGCCTCTTCCCCCAGCACGAAGAGATAGCGGTAGAGGAACAGGAGCTGCACGGTGAGGACCTGCGGGACGCCGAGGCGCTGGAGGGCTCCGCACAGCCCTTGGAAGCTCGTGGTGGCGATGAGGATCAGGGCGGTGCCCACGGTGAGGGCGAACCGGAGCTGGATCGAAAGGAAGGAGACCCACCCTCCGCTTACCTCCAGCGTGCCGACCCGGAGCAGGGTCTCCCGGTCGAGGAACGGGTTGAAGATCCCCACCAGGAGCGCAAAGGGCGCGACGGCGAGGAGCCGCTTGCCCAGGTAGTCGAAGGGGACCCGGCCAGCGCTCGCCATGGCGACGGGGTACACGAAGAAGGGCAGCAGGGCCGAGACCTCGTACTTCCCGAAGGAGACGACCGAGACGAGGAACGCGAGGGTCGTCAGCAGCTTCACCCGGGGGTCGAGCCGGTGGACCGGGGTGTCCTGGCGGGCCAGCCGGTCGAGGCGGCCCACGTCGAAGAAGGAGGCGTCGATAGGTGCCACGGCGGGCTCAGGCCAGGTCCTTGCCCGTCGTGGACGTGACGAGCTTGCCGTGCTTGACGCCCTTGGTGCCGATGAGCTCGTCGGCCAGACGCCGCACCTCGGCGGTCTTTCCCCGCACCACCACCACCTCGAGGCAGTGGTGGGCGTCCAGGTGGACGTGGAGCGCCGAGACGATGGAGCCGTGGTGGCTGTGCTGCTGCTCGGTGAGCTTGTCTGCGAGGTCCCGGGTGTGGTGGTCGTAGACGAGGGTGACGGTGCCGACGATCTCCTCGTCGGACCGGGACCACTGGTCCTCCACCAGGGCGTTGCGGATCAGGTCGCGGACCGCCTCGGAGCGGTTGACGTACCCCTTCCGGCCGAGCAGGTCGTCGAAGCGCTGGAGCAGGCGGTCGTCGATGGAGATGCCGAACCGTACGATCCCGGCCACGGTCTTCCTCCCCTCGGGCGTGCACTTCCGCCCTTTGTCTTGTCTAGTCCACCCGTCGGGAGCGGGTCAAGAGGACGGGGGCCGGCGCCGGACCTTCTTCGGGAGCGCCCAGCCCGCAGGCCGGCCCCCCGGGC
>CAZYJP010000424.1:0-2428 GCA_964647795.1 uncultured Thermodesulfobacteriota bacterium | reverse complement strand
TGGGTGGGGCCGCGCCCGAAAGCCTGCGAAGGAACCCGGAGACGGCGGACGAGCGGGGATCAGCGAGCGCTTCGGCGGTCTCGCAGCCAGGCGGCGATGTCGGCCTGGAGCTTTCGCTCGATCGCCCCGGGTTGGGGGTCCTGGGTTTCGCGGCGCCGGATCACGGCAGGGCGGGGGGAAGGCTGCTGGGGGGTTCTCAAGCGGTACTCTCGATTCTGCATGCGCTGCAAACGACTCCTTCCAGGGGACGGGTTTTGGGCGAAGCCCCGGAACTGCCCAGGGCTCGGGTACGGGCTGCCCCCCACGGGGACGCGCAAAGACGGCGCCCGCGAGGGTTCCCGCACGAGTAGCCTGGTTTCACCCGGCGTGGGACACAGACAGCGAGGGGATGACGAACCGCGTCTGGTTTCCGTGAAGGGCGGGGGCAGTACGACTCTACGGGCCACACCATAGCATGTTTCGACCGGCCGGCGAAAGTACTTGAATGCGACAGTACTTGAATGCGGCAGCCGGGACACCCCTGCGCGGGGCCCTCGCGAGCTGTCTCCTCCACAGCCAGTCACCCCTGGCTGAGGATCGCCGAAACCCGGTCCCGATACGCCCGGCTCCCCTCATCTGCCGGGACGAGGTCGATGGACGAGGGGGATGAGGCGCCCAGGCCCAGGGCGGCCGCACGCGCGATCTGGCGCTGTTCGAAGACCTTCGGCCCCATGATCGCCGGGTTGCTGCCTAGCGCCTTCAGGACCGCGACCCCCACGGCGTCGATGGCGACCCGGTCGGCGGAGGCCAGGAAGACGTTGCCCTTGGCGCGCTTCCCGGTCATCGGCCCCCCGTCGACGAAGGCGTCGATGCCGTCCAGCACCACGAGGTCCGTCCGGAACGGGGCGTTGATCTCCGCGATCAGCTCCTGTTGATAGGGGGAGCCGTGGAGCTCCCGCATGTAGCCGAAGCCGTGCCGGGTGGTGGGGACCACCCCCACATGGAGCTTCAGGGCCATGGTGAAGACGCCGCCATACTGGTGGGTCTTGAGGCAGGCGGTGGAGACGAGGCACTCGGCCTCGAGGACGGGCCGGGCGACCCGAAAGCCGTCGCGCCAGTGGCTGTCCTTGGGCCTGACCTCCACCCAGTCCTTCGGCTCGAGCTCATCGAAGTCCGCGACCCGGACGTCAAGCTTTGCCATCAACCCGGGGATGCCCTTGGCCTCCAGGACCTCCCGGGTGGGCGGGTAGCTCCGCTCGCCCAGGGTGACCGACCGGGCGCCCATGCGCCACAGCTCTTCCACCAAGGCGACCAGGGTCTCGTTGTGGGTGGACCCGGGGACCTCGTCGGCGGTGTTGAAGTTGGGCTTGACCAGCACGTGCTTGCCCTTGGCCGGATTGCGCCCCAGTGCCGCGAGGGAGGCGGCCACCCCGGCTCGTCGATCCCGGGTCTCCGCGAACGTCACACGACTCGTTTCGCCGGCCATCGCCCACCCTCCCCTGGGATCGAGAAGCACCGCGCTCCCGACCGCGCCCGAGCACGCCAGGAACTCCCTCCGGGTGAGGCCACCCGGCGGGGCTGCACAGGGAGGCGCCTCCCCCGAGGTGCCAACCGACAAGCGGGGGGACTCTCCTGCGAGGTGATCCCGGCTCACTTCTTTTTCGCCTCGTCCTTTTTCTGGAACTCCACCGGCTTGTCGCAGGTGGGGCATTTTTTCGGCTTGCAGCGGCCGTCCTTCTCGAAGCCGCACCCCGGGCAGGTCCACGTGGCCATTCTACGCCTCCTTTCCCTCGGATGGTTCTTCCATCAGGTAGATCGCCGGAAGGTTGCGGTACTGCTCGTCGAGATCGAGGCCGTACCCGACGAGAAACCCGTCCTCGAGGCTCAACCCCCGGTAGCGCACGGGGACCTCCACCTCGCGGCGGCCGGTCTTGTCCACGAGGGCACACACCCGCACGCTGGCGGCGCCGGCGGCTCGCACTTCTTCGAGGAGCCTGGCCAACGTGCGCCCCGAATCCACGATCTCCTCCACCACGATCACGTGGCGCCCGACCACCGAGTCGGACAGGCCGAAGACCTCGCGGACGGCACCGGAAGACGAGGTGCCGGAACCGTAGGAGGAGAGGCGCACGAAGTCCACGGAGCAGGGCACCCTCAGTTGGCGCACCAGGTCGGCCAGAAAGACGAACGACCCTTTGAGCACCCCCACCAGGTGCACGCGCTGCCCGGCGAAGTCCAGGTTGATGGCATCGGCCAACCGGGCAACCGCATCCCGAACCTGCTCCTCCGAATAGACGACCTTCAACGCTCTCTCCTCATTGACAGTCGCCCCGAAGCGGCTAGTCTAACCATGCAGACTTCTACCATAGCAGCCGGGGGGACGCCAGGGACCCGGTTTCCCAGGATCCACCGCTGGCACGTGCCCGGGGCCGGGGAGCCCCTCCGCTCC
>CAZYJP010000423.1:0-2434 GCA_964647795.1 uncultured Thermodesulfobacteriota bacterium | reverse complement strand
GCCGTCGCAGAGCACCGCGGCCACCACCGGAAGCGGGCCGGCCCCCTCGTTCCTCCCGGAACCGGTGCCTCCCGGCGCACCCTTCCCCTCCGGAGGGTCTGCTGCAGAACCAGCGGACGGCCCGGCGAAGGGGTGGGGCTGCTCGGACCCGACCCCGACCATGGGGTGAAGCCGGGCCCCGGTCAGGTCTTGAGCTCCGCCAGGTCCTTGAAGTGGTTCAGGGCCTGGGGGTTGGCCAGGGCGTCCTTGTTTTTGACCTCTTCGCCCTGGACGGTCTTGAGCACGGCCATCTCCACGAGCTTCCCGCTGATGGTCCGGGGGATCTCCGGCACCTGCAGAATCTTGGCGGGCACGTGGCGCGGCGTCGTGTTCCGGCGGATGTGGTCCCAGATCCTCTTCTGCAGGGCCTGGTCGAGGACGACCCCGGGCCGGAGCACCACGAAGAGCACCACCCGCACGTCGTCCTCCCAGGGCTGCCCGATCACCAGGGCCTCCACCACTTCTTCCAGGGCCTCCACCTGCCGGTAGATCTCGGCGGTGCCGATCCGGACCCCCCCGGGGTTCAGGGTGGCGTCCGAGCGGCCGTACACCACGATCCCGCCGTGCTCGGTGATCTCGATGTAGTCTCCGTGGCGCCAGATGCCGGGGTAGTGGCGGAAGTAGGCGTCGAGGTACTTCTCGTCACCCGGGTCGTTCCAGAAGCTCACGGGCATCGAGGGGAAGGGCGCCGTGCACACGAGCTCGCCCTTCTGCCCCACCACGGGCCTTCCGTCGTCGTCCCACGCCTCGACCTTCATCCCCAGGCCACGCTTCTGGATCTCGCCCGCGTAGACCGGGCTGACGGGGGAGCCGAGCATGAAGCACGAGATGATGTCCGTTCCTCCCGAGATCGACGCGAGCTGGACGTCCTGCTTCACCTCCCGGTAGACCCACTCGAACCCCTCGATGGAGAGCGGCGACCCGGTCGAGCAGATGGCCTTGAGGGGGGAGAGGTCGAACTGGGCGCCCGGACAGACCTCGTTCTTCTCGCACATGGCGATGTACTTCGCGCTGGTTCCGAAGATCGTGACCTCGAGGTCCTGGGCCATCTTCCAGAGCACCGACATGTCGGGGTAGCCGGGGTTGCCGTCGAAGAGGACCACGGTGGAGCCCACGTAGAGCGAGCTCACGAGCCAGTTCCACATCATCCACCCGCAAGTGGTGAAATAGAAGATCGTGTCCTCCCGCTTGAGGTCGCAGTGGAGCATGAGCTCCTTGGCGTGCTGGATGAGGGTGCCCCCGGCACCGTGGACGATGCACTTGGGCACTCCCGTCGTCCCCGAGGAGTACATGATGTAGATCGGGTGGTCGAAGGGGAGTTGGGCGAATTCGACCTCCCGGGCATCGTTCGCCAGCGCCTCGCCCCACAGGAGCGCCTTCGGGACCTGGGAGGCCTCGGGCCGGCTGTTCACGAAGGGCACCACCACGATCTTCTCGATGGACCGGATTTCCCGGGCCACCTCGGCCACCCGGGCCAGGGAGTCGAAAGACTTGCCGTTGTAGAAGTAGCCGTCCGCCGTCAGGAGCACCTTGGGCTCGATCTGCCCGAATCGGTCCATCACCCCCTTGAAGCCGAAGTCCGGGCTGCAGGAGGACCAGATCGCCCCCAGGCTCGTGGCCGCCAGCATCCCCACGACGGTCTCGATGCGGTTGGGCATGAACCCGGCGACCCGGTCGCCCTGCCGGACGCCGGCGTCCTTGAGGAACCGGGCGAAGCGGGCCACCTGGCCGTAGAGCTCGGCGTAGGAGAGGCGCTCGGGGCTTCCCTTCTCGCCCACGAAGAGGAGGGCGGTGCGGTCGTCGCGGTGGCGGAGGAGGTTCTCCGCGAAGTTGAGCTTGGCACCCCGGAACCACCGGGCCCCGGGCATGACCGGATCCTCCAGCACCGCCTCGTAGGGCGCCGAGCACCGAATGTCGGCGAACTTCCACATCGCCCCCCAGAAGGCCGCGATCTCCCGGACCGACCACTCGTAGAGGTCGTCGTATCCCTGCAGCGAGAGGCCGTGGTCCCGGTTCACGGCGGCGAGGAACCGGGTGAGGTTGGCCTGGGCCACCTTCTCCGCCGAGGGGGTCCAAAGGAGCGTGCTCATCGGGCTTCCTCCTCAAAAGAAGGGCGTGGCACACGCCACGGCGCAGGCGGTCCGACCATCCGAGGCGTGGACGGCTCGACCGGTGCCGCGACAATACCGAAACGCTCCCTCGCCTTCAACTCGGTTTCGCGGGCCGGGGTCCGGCCGACCCGATCGCGCCCCCCACCGCCGGGTGACCTCACCCCTCGATGTCTGCTCGGCGATCCCCGCGGCACAGCGCGTGGCGGCAATTAATTGGGGACAGGCCAACTATCCCGAACCCGCATCGGCGCCCCCGATGGTTTGCCCGAAGGGAGCCCTGGGGC
>CAZYJP010000422.1:0-2440 GCA_964647795.1 uncultured Thermodesulfobacteriota bacterium | reverse complement strand
TTCCTGCCGGGGAGGCCCGTCTGCGCTGGCCGCTGGAAGGCCCGGTGCTCCGGGGGTTCGGCACAGGCCCCGCCGGGGAGAGCCGGGGGATCGACATCGGGGCCGCTCCCGGAACACCCGTCGCAGCGGCCGAGCGAGGGACCGTGACCTACGCCGGGACCCCCGCCGACGCCTACGGCCCCCTGGTGATCCTGGAGCACCCGGGCGGTCTCTTCACGGTCTACGGCAACCTCAGGGACCGTCGGGTGGAGCGGGGGCAAACGGTGGAGCCGGGCCAGGTCCTGGGTACCTCGGGCTCTCGAGATCCCACCCTGCCGCCCCATGTGCACTTCGAGGTCCGCCGTGGGCAGAACCCGGCCGATCCCCTTTTGTTCTTGCCGCCCCGCTGAGGGCTCCCTTACCATCGACCGGCGGCGGACGCCCCGGACGTTCCCTCCGGCGGGCGGCAGAGCGCGAACGGGGCACTCCCATGGTGAACGATCGCTTGTCCTGGCTGCGGGAGGAACTCGCCGCCGAACCCGAGGAAAAGGGGGGTGCGGAGAGCCGCGAAGCGGCTCGGCGCCTCGCGCCGAGTGCCATCGCCCTCTACCTCTCGGAGATCCGCCGCACGAACCTCCTCACTCCCGAGGAAGAGATCGATCTGGCCCGGCGGGTGGAGCAGGGGGACGAGGGCGCTCGGGCGCGGATGATCGAGTCCAACCTCCGGCTGGTGGTGAAGATCGCCAAGCGGTACAGTCACCGCGGCCTGGCCCTGCTCGACCTGATCGAGGAGGGGAACCTCGGGCTCATCCGCGCGGTGGAGAGATTCCGGGCCGACAAGGGGTGCCGCTTTTCCACCTACGCCACCTGGTGGATCCGTCAGTCCATCGACCGCGCCCTGGTGAATCAGGCCAACGCGGTGCGCCTGCCGGTGCACATCTCCGACGACATCGCGCGGTTGTTCCGCGTGGCTTCCCACTTGAGGGCCGTGGAGGGGCAGGAACCCGACCTGGACCGCCTGGCCCGGGAGATGGATGTCCGACCGGGGCACGTGCGGCGCCTCCTGAGCTTCGCCCGGCGCTCGTTCAGCCTGGATCAGCCCCTGGGGGAGGACGGGGACTACTCCCTCCAGGACACCCTGGAGGACACCGATACGCCGGACCCCGCCGATCGGGTTCTCGCGGACGACCGCCTTCGGCTCCTGGCCGAGTGGTTGCGGCGTCTGAGCGACCGGGAGAGGAAGATCCTGCAACTCCGTTACGGTTTGGGGGGCGACGAGGAACCCAAGACCCTCGAGGAGATCGGCAGGCACTACGGCGTGACCCGGGAGCGCGTCCGTCAGATCGAGGTGGGTGCCCTGCGCAAGCTGCGCCGGCTCACCGCCCAGCAGCGGGTGGGGTTTCAAAGCTTGTATTGACGAGTGACGAGTGGCGGGTGACGAGTGACGGGTGGCGGGTGCCGCGTGACGCGTGACGCGTGAGATGACGCGACGCCTTTTTGGTCGGGCGTGGGCGAATCGGCGGAGGAGGCGAAGCGGTGGAAGATCTGAAGAAGAAGATCCGGGACATCGTCGATTTCCCCAAGCCGGGGGTCATCTTCAAGGACATCACAACCCTCTTGCGCGACGCTTCGAGCTTCAACCGGGCCGTGGACCTCTTGGGGCACCGATACCTGGAAACCCGGGTGGACCTCGTGGTGGGCATCGAGGCCCGCGGGTTCATCGTGGGGGCCGCCCTGGCCTACAAGCTGAACCGGGGGGTCATTCTCGTCCGCAAGCCCGGGAAACTCCCCTACAAGACCCACGCCACCACGTACCAGCTCGAGTACGGCACCGACACGCTCGAGATCCACCAGGACGCATTCGAGGTGGGTCAGCGGGTTCTCATCGCAGACGACGTGCTGGCCACCGGCGGCACCGTGCGGGCCGTGACCGACCTGGTCCGGAAGATGGGGGGAGAGGTGGTGGAGTGCGTGTTCCTGGCTGAGATCCTGGCGCTGAGGGGGCGCGAAAAGCTCACCGACGTGCCCCTCCACACCCTGCTCCAGTTTTGAGCGGAGTGCTGGGGATGCGGAGGGGGCCCCGTCGCCCGTGACTCTGCCCCGAATCGGCGCCCACGTCTCGGTGGCGGGGGGGCTTGGCCGATCCCTGGAGCGGGCACGCCGGATCGGGGCAGAGGCCCTCCAGGTCTTTCCGAGCAACCCCCGGCAGTGGCGGCGGCCCGAGTTCCCCCCCGAAGAGCTCCGAGGCTTCCGCGCCGCCCTGGCGCGGGCCCGAAAGCCGCTCGCGGTCCACACCATCTACCTCATCAACCTGGCTTCGCCCGACCCCGAGTTGCGGCGGAAGTCCAGCCGCGCCCTGGCGGACGCCCTGGTCTTCGCCGCGCGGGCCGGGGCCGGCGGCGTCGTTACCCACCTGGGTTCGCACCGGGGCGACGGTTTCGACGCCGCGCTGGGCCGAGTG
>CAZYJP010000421.1:551-2440 GCA_964647795.1 uncultured Thermodesulfobacteriota bacterium | reverse complement strand
ACCCAGAAGCCCCTGGTGATCGCCCTGAACCTGGGCGAGGAGGACATGCCCCGGGGGCAGGAGATCGCCGCGCCGGTGGCCGCGAAGTGGGCCGGCCCGGCGGTGGCGGTCACCTACCTGTGCGCGACGATCGAGGAGGAGATCTCCCGGCTCTCGCCCGAGGACGCCCGGGCCTTCCTGGACGACCTGGGCCTCGACACCCCGGCCACCGACCGGATCATCCGGACCTCCTACGGCCTCCTCGGCCTCATCAGCTTCTTCACCATGGGCGAGGACGAGTGCCGGGCCTGGACGGTCCGACGGGGCACCAAGGCCCCCCAGGCCGCCGGCGCGATCCACACCGACCTGGAGCGAGGCTTCATCCGGGCCGAGACGGTCGCCTACGACGACTTCGTGGCCGCCGGCAGCCAGGCGGCGTGCCGGGACAAGGGGCTCCTGCGGGTGGAGGGCAAGGAGTACGTGGTCCAGGACGGCGACATCCTCAACATCCGCTTCAGCGTGTAGGCTCCAGGAGGCACGCGCATTCCCGGAGGGCGGCCGCTGGCCGCCCTCCGGCGCTTCCGGGCTCCAGGATTCGGCCTTCTCGGCCGATCGGGAAGCGGCCAGCGCGTGCAGCGGCCCGCCGCCCAGTACGAGCTCACGAAAACCGAGATGCGACAGGGCCAGCCGGTCGAGGTCGCCACCTTCATCCAATTCCGAAAGAACGAGGACGGGCGATGGGAAATCGAGGCCTTCTAGGGCGAAGCTCGCTGACGGGCCGCGGCCGGCCCGCCGCCGCCCTCGGCACGCTCGCCTTCCTCGCCCTGTGGTTGTGCTCGGGCTGCGCCTTCGTGCACCGTTACGAGCCCCAGTGCGGCCGGGTCGTGGACGAGGACACCGGGGAGCCCATCGAGGGCGCGGCGGTGGTGGGGATGTACCACACGGTGGGCGCCTCCCTGGGGGGCGACGTGAAGGAATGGGCCGCGACCCAGGAGACCGCCACCGATGCCGTGGGCGAGTTCTGCCTTCCGGCGACGACCCTCTTTCGCCCGCGCCTGCCCCTCACCTGGTTCGACGACGAGGTGGAGATCTGGGTGTTCAAGCCGGCATATGGGCAGTTCCACTCAGGGCTGATTCCCCGTCGGCTTCCAACGGGGACGGCCTCCGAAGAAAAGACCCTCGAGTATCCCCTGAAGAAACTGGAGACGGAGGAAGAGAGAAGGAACAACCTAGGTCGAAAACCCCCCATTTTACACCATGACTCGGCGGTTATCCGGCGCTGGTCCGAGCACATGCCATACTATTTTGAACTGTACAATACAGAGCGCAGGGCCATCGGCTTGGAAGAGATCCGGCCTATAGGGGGCAGAAAATGAGAATTCGCTTTGTACTTACTACCCTCGTTTTCACCATTATGCAGGCAAACTCCGCCATTTGTTACGAGGCCAGGATGCATCAAGAGATAAATCGCTTCGCCATCGAGAGATTGGCACATCTGGGCGGTTTGGATCTGAATGTCCATCTGGAGAGAAGCATTGGATTGACGTTGGATTCCGCAGTTCAGGGCACCGAACTGGGGCAACGCATCATTCGCGGCGGAGCCTCGGAAGACGAACCGGTGCTCCGCTCCATGCACCACTTCCACGACCCCACGCGGGATGCAGGGCTGGTCGGCGTGTCGGCCGCCTCCTGGGCGCTCGGCGGCGTGCAGTCCACATCGCCGATCGGGAGCCTCTTTGGAGGCGATTACTCCTGGCCCACAGCCAAGCGCTACTTCTTCAAAGGGCTCACGGGCTACGAGTACGACGAAGGGTCTCTCCGGTACGTCCAGGTGGCAGGGATGCCCGGGGAGCGCCCGGTCGAGGTCGCCACCTTCATCCAATTCCGAAAGAACGAGGACGGGCGATGGG
>CAZYJP010000421.1:0-451 GCA_964647795.1 uncultured Thermodesulfobacteriota bacterium | reverse complement strand
TGGTTCGACGACGAGGTGGAGATCTGGGTGTTCAAGCCGGCATATGGGCAGTTCCCCGGAGGGGCGATCCTCCCCGGCCTCGAGAGGCGGACCGCCGCCGATGGCAAGACTTCGGAATACCCCCTGAAGGAGCTGCAGACGTTTGAAGAGAGGAGGAAGAACTTATCCCAAGGTCCCAACATTTTGCATCACGACACAGCGGTATTTTCACGTTGGTATGAATATATGCCCTACTATTTCAAGCTATATAACCAAGAAAGACAGGCCATCGGTCTCGAGGAGATCCGGCCGATCGGGGGTAGGAGATGAGAATTTACATTGGACTCGCGGCACTGTTCGTCGTATCGCTGTCAGTCGGACATGTCTTCGCCTACGGAGATCGTATGCATGAAGACATCATGCTCGCGCCATCGCAAACATGGTTCGCCTGCACGGACTCGATGTGAACGCC
>CAZYJP010000420.1:0-2455 GCA_964647795.1 uncultured Thermodesulfobacteriota bacterium | reverse complement strand
CCTGGTTGACGTCCACGTCGAAGAACGCGGCCACGGGGCAGCACCCCAGCCCGAGAGCGGCGGCGGCCAGGGCGAGGTTCTGGCACACGTGTCCCAGGTCCAGGCCGAGGTAGCGCAGGGCACGGTCCCCGTATTTCCAGGCGCACCGGGGAAGGACCGCGGTCCACAGGAAGACCGCTGCGCTCCGGGCGAGAAACCCCTGCCCCAGGGCGGCCCGGGCCAGATGCCGGCCGTGGTTTCCTTCCTGGAGCACCTCTAGGGAGAAGGTGGGCACGTGGAGGTGGGCGAGAAAGGGTTCCCACCCCTCCACCGCCTGGACCGAGACGTAGGTCTCGAAGGGGTAGAGGGCACCGGCCGAGGGGGCGGTGCGCAGGAGGTAGGGCCCCTGGCGGGCCGTCACTCCCTGGCAGGCCCAGAGAAGGGCGGTGAGATGCTCTGGGGACATCGGCTCCCCCGCGAGATCCCGACGGGAGCGGCGGTCGGCCAGCGCCCGCCACAGGGGTGTCGGGGGTAAGTGCAGGGCCGAGGCCCCGGAGAGCTCCCGGCGAGGGGTTCCCGGGTACTCCTTGTGGGGGGAGGGCATCCGGTCCCAGTCGAGGGTGCGGCCCCTCGGCCCCTCGGCGTCGAGGTCGGTGGAGCGGCGCCAGAGCCGGTACAGTTCGTTCCTCTCCCAGGCCATCGCACCTCCTCGGAAGCCGCTGCAGAAACACCCTTGCGCCGACGGTCTCGCCTGGGGCCGACGGCCGCGGTGCTCGGACGATTCACCACCCTCCACGAAGGCACCCGAGCCTATCCCGGGGCAGAACAGGCGTCAAACCGGGGACGGTGGCCAGGTCGGTCCCGGGTGTACTAGACTGTCTCCATGGCGCGTCCTTCTGCTGTTGTGCTCTTGCTCTTCGCCGCTCTGACGGGGTGCGCCGGCACCGGGTCGAGGGACCCGGCCGAGTTTCGCGTGGGGATCGAGGGCACCCCCCCCACCCTCGATCCCCGCTATGCAGCCGACGCCCACGGCGTTCGCATCCTGCCGCTCCTCTTCCACGGCCTTCTCGCCAAGACGCCCTCCGGGGAGTTCCATCCGGACCTGGCCGAAACCTGGGACGTGCCGGACCCCCTCACCCATCGGTTCCGCCTGCGGGAGGGGGTCCGGTTTCACGACGGCTCCCTCCTAACGGCCCGGGACGTCGCGGCGACCTATCGCTACGTCATGGACCCGGCCCACGGGTGCCCGGCCGCGGGTCCCCTGGCCGCTCTCGACTCGGTGGAGGCGCTCGACGAGCACACGGTGGTCTTTCGGTTGAGCCGACCCCAGGTCTCGTTTCCGTTCCAACTCACCCTGGGCGTGCTCCCCGAGCGGTTGGCGGGCCGTCCCGATCTCGGGGGAGAGGTCCTGGGAACCGGGCCCTACCGCCTGGCGGCCTTCCGCCCCGGGGAGGAAGTGCTCCTGGAGGCCTTCCCCGCCCATTTCGAGGGGCCACCGGCCCTGGCCCGGGTCCGGTTTCGGATCGTGGGCAATGCCACCACCCGCCTCTTGGAGATCGGTTCGGGGGGGCTCGACCTCCTCCAGAACGCCGTGCCGCCCTATGCCGTCAAGTTCCTCCGCCGGGAGCCGGGCCTGGAGGTGGCCGTCGGTCCCGGGGCCTCGTACCAATACCTCGGGTACAATCTCGAGGACCCGATCGTCTCCGACGCCCGGGTGAGGCAGGCCCTCTCTCACGCCGTGGACCGGGGCGAGCTCATCGCATACGCCCTCCAGGGGTTGGCGCGGCCCGCGACCGGGGTGTTTCCTCCGGAGCATTGGGCCCACGCCCCGCAGGTGGCCGCCCACCCGTACGACCCCGACCGGGCTCGAGAGCTCCTCGACGCGGCGGGCTACCCGGACCCGGACGGCGACGGCCCGGGGGTGCGCTTCACCCTCAGCTACAAGACCAGCACCGACAAGACCGCGCTCGAGGTGGCCCGGATCATTGCCGAGCACTTCCGGAGGGTGGGGGTTGGGGTGGACCTGCGCAGCTTCGAGTGGGGCACCTTCTTCTCGGACGTGCAGAGGGGCAACTTCCAGGTGATGAGCCTGCGCTGGATCGGGCTCTCCGACCCGGACTCCCTCCACTACCTCTTCCATTCCGCCTCGATCCCGCCGGCCGGGGCGAATCGGGGCCGGTACCGAAACCCCCAGGTGGACGCCTGGCTGGACGAGAGCCGCGCGGAGCCGGATCGCGGCAGGCGCCGGGAGCTGTATGCCCGGGTGCAGGCCCAGGTCGCCCGGGACTGCGTGTACACCAGCCTCTGGTGGCTCGACGACGTGGTGGTGCTGCGCCGGGGCTACGAGGGGTACCGGGCGTTCCCGGGGGGGGAGTACACCGGCCTGGCGCGCGTGCGGCCACGGCCGGAGGGCGGATCGTGATCCGCCGCCGGCTCCTCACCTTCCTGCCCACGGTCCTGGGGGTCGTGACCCTGG
>CAZYJP010000419.1:0-2474 GCA_964647795.1 uncultured Thermodesulfobacteriota bacterium | reverse complement strand
ACCTGGTCACCGTCGACCTCGAGAAGGCCCTGGCCGGCGACCCGGAGCACGACCTCCTATTGGCCCCGGACGATCAGCTCGTGGTGCGCCAGGCGCCCCTGATCCCCGAGGCGGTGTTCTCCGTCAAGGTGAGTGGAGAGGTCCGCCGGCCGGGCGAGTACCGCCTCCACGAGGGGATGACCGTGCGCGACCTCCTCGAGCAGGCGGGAGGCCCCCACCCCATCCGGGCCTACCTGAGAAACGCCGAGCTCAACCGGATCCGGATCGTGGACGGCACGGTCACCTCGTTCCCCCTGGTCCTGAACCTCGAGAAAGCGCTCGAAGGCGACCCGGTCGACGACCTGACCCTCGAGCCCTACGACGAGCTCATCGTCCGCCGCCTCCCCAACTGGGTCGAGGAGACCGAGCGGTACGTCACCCTCCGGGGCGAGGTGCGTTTCCCCGGGCCCTACCCCATCTACAAGGGCGAGCGCCTGAGCTCGGTGCTCGAGCGGGCCGGCGGGTTCACCGAGAAGGCCTACCTGCGGGCGGCCAAGTTCACCCGCGTCCCGGTGCGCGAGCAGCAACAGCAGCGCCTGGCCGAGGTGATCCAGCGCGCCGAGGTCGACATCGCCCAGAAGCAGGCCGACCTCGCCTCGACGGCCGCGTCGGAGGAAGAGCTCCAGGCGACCCAGGTGGCCCTCGAAGGACTTCAGCGAAGCCTCGACGAACTCCGACAGGCCCGGGCCGAGGGCCGGGTGGTGGTGGCCCTCGTCCCCCTGGCCGAGCTCCGCGCCACCCCCTACGACATCGAGCTCCTGGGCGGCGACGCCCTCGAGGTACCCCAGGCCAGCAACGCGGTCACCGTGCTGGGACAGGTCTACAACCCCACCACGGTGCTGGCCCTGCCCGGCCGGCGCGTGGCCGACTTCCTCGCCCAGGCCGGCGGGCCCAGCCGCGATGCGGCCGAGAAGGAGATCTACGTGATCCGGGCCGACGGCTCGGTGGTGAGCCGGCAGCAGGGCACCGCCGAAGGCCGCCACAACTGGTTCGAGCGGTCCTCCCGGCCCTTCCTCGACCTGGAGCTCCACTCCGGCGACACCCTCGTCGTACCCCGCAAGCTCGACAAGATCGCCTGGATGCGCGAGATCAAGGACATCACCCAGATCCTCGCCAACGTGGCCCTGAGCGCCGGCATCCTCATCGCGGCAGGACTGTGAGTGGACGGGGGGCGGAGGACTGTGCCCGTGGACGGGGGGCGGAGGACCGAAGACCGAAGACCGAAGACGGAGGACCGAGGACGGAGGACCGAGGACGGAGGACCGAGGACGGAGGACCGAAGACGGGGGGCGGGGGCCGGAAGACTGAGGACCGAGGACGGGGCGGGAATTGGTTTGATTGGTTTGATTGGTTTGATTGGTTTCATGGACGGGGCGAGTCAGCCCGTAGGTGAAAAATCTGCGGGCGGGGTTCTTAAGCAGTCTGCTAGGAGTCCCCGCCCCGCGTACCCCCTATGAAAAGTGGTCTTTTGACTTAAAGGTCTGGTAGACTCAGTCCGATAATGATTCTACGCTGCTCACGGACGCCCCTCCCCCTCCCGAGCACGGGCCCCTCAAGGATTGAGATCCCGCGGACGAAGCGCAAGGTTCGGCGTGCGAAGTCCGAGGTTCGCGGTTGAGCCCGGAACGTCGAACAGAGAACGTGTTTTCCATCGAACCTCGCATGCCGAACCGATTCTGACCCTCGGAACCCGGAACAGACCCGATGACAGACGAGCACACCCCACCCGAAGGACCTCCGGCGTCGGACTCGGCCCCCCGCCCCCCCGCGGCGGCCGGCGGTCCGGAACCGGGAACCGGCAGCGTTCGACCCGACGACGAGATCAATCTGCTCGACTACCTCCTCGTCCTCGTAAAGCACAAGAAACTCATCCTCGGCACCTCCCTCGCCGCCTTCGTCCTGGCCTGCGCCGTCACGCTGCTGATGCCCAACATCTACACCGCCACGGCCCGCATCCTGCCGCCGGTGCAGGAAAAGACCGGGCTCGGGGCCATGCTCGGCGGCATGGGCGACCTCGCGTCCCTGGCCGGAGTCTCCGTGGGGGGCAGCCTCGGCGACCTCTACGTGGGCATGCTCAAGAGCCGCACCGTCTCCGACGCCGTCATCGACCGGTTCGACCTCATGACCGTGTACGAGCAGGAGTACCGGGCCAGGATGTACCAGAAGCTCGAGAGCCTCGTGAGCGTCTCGCTGGGGAAAAAGGACGGCATCATCGCCCTCAGCGTCGACGACGAGGACCCCGAGCGCGCCGCCGCCATCGCCAACGCCTACGTCGAAGAGCTCAAGAAGCTCAACGTGCGCCTGAACTTCAGCAACGCCGGACGGGAGCGGATCTTCCTGGAGGAGCGGCTCCAAGTGGTGCGGGCCGACCTGCTCCGGGCCGAAGAGGCCCTCAAGGACTTCCAGGAGACGAACAAGGCCATCCGCATCGACGA
>CAZYJP010000418.1:0-2476 GCA_964647795.1 uncultured Thermodesulfobacteriota bacterium | reverse complement strand
GCAGCCTCCTCGACCACCAGGGCGGCTGCCTCCGGCGAGCCCAAGGCGGTGCGCACCACCCAAGCCGCGGTGGGTGGGCGGGAGGCACAGGCGGTCGCGGCCCAGAGGGCAAGGAGCAGGGTCAAGAGCAGGAGGCCGGCCGGGGTGGACCGCGGGAACGGGAATCTCTTCATCGGCCGGCCAGCGCCTCGAGGAGGCGGTCGTGGAGGTTCTCGAAGCTGCCGTTGGAGAGCACGGCGACGATATCGCCGGGGGCGAGGCGGGGCACGAGGTGCGCGATGATGGCACCGGCATCGGGGAAGTCTTGGGCGGGCACGCCCCGGGCGGTGAGCGCGACGGCCAGGCGGCCCACGTCGAGGCGCTCGGCCTCGGGCACCTTTTCCGGGTCGGGAACCTCTCGCAGACACACCCGATCGGCGGCGCCGAAGGCGTCGGCCAGGGCCTCCTGGAACACCCGGCGCCGCATGGTGTTGGAACGGGGCTCGGCGACGGCCCAGAGGCGCCGGCCGGGGTAACGCTCCCGGAACCCCTCCAGCGTGCCTCGGATCGCGGTAGGGTGGTGGGCAAAATCGTCATACACCCGGACGCCCGCGGCCTCCCCCCGGAGCTCGGCGCGGCGCTTGACCCCCCGGAAGGTCGCTACGGCCCCCTCGATTTCGGCGTCCGAGAGCCCGAGCTCACCCAGGGCGGCGGCCGCTGCCAGGAGGTTCCAGGGCTGGTGCGCCCCCACGAGCTCGTGGGAGAGATCCAGAGCGCGGCCTCCGGGGCCCCGCGCCCGCACCCGGCCCGGCGACACCTGCCCGCGCCACTCCACCGGCCCTTCCCCGTCGCAAGACTCCCTGCGAGAGTACCGCACGACCGGGCACGGGGACGACGAGGCCAGGGCGCGCACCTCCGGGTCGTCCCAGTTGGCCACAACCCGCCCCGAGCGGGGCACGGTCCGCAGCAGGTGGCGGAAGGAGCGGCGAATCCCCTCCAGGTCTTCGAAGATGTCGGCGTGGTCGAATTCGAGGTTGTTGAGCACGAGGATCCGCGGTTCGTAATGGAGAAACTTCGAGCGCTTGTCGAAGAACGCCGTGTCGTACTCGTCCCCCTCCAGCACGAAGGCCTCCCCGGCCCCGAAGCGAAACCCTGCCCCCAGGCCCAGAGGTACCCCCCCGACGAGCCACGACGGTTCGCGGCCGCACGCTTCCAGGGCCCAGGCGCAAAGGGCTGCGGTCGTCGTCTTGCCGTGGGTGCCGGCAATCACCACACTGGTCTTTCCCGGGAGGAACGCCCAGCGGATCAACTCCGGGAGGGAACACCGGGGCAGCCCGCGGTCCAGGGCCGCCTCGAGCTCCGGGTTGCCCCGGGAAATGGCGTTTCCCACCACCAGGAGGTCGGGTCGGGGGTCGAGATTCTCCTCCCGGTACCCGGCCGCCACGGGGACCCCTGCCGCACCGAGGAAGGTGGACATGGGGGGATACACCGCCTCGTCGGATCCGGTGACCCGAGCTCCCCGGCGGTGCAGCTCTGCAGCGACCCCTGCCATGGCCGTTCCGCAGATCCCCAAAAAGTGGAAGTGGAGGGGCGAACTGCCGCGGGTGATGAGTTCACTCAGATTGAACATTGCAGATCACAGTGTACAATAGCGCCGTCCTCTCTCGCAGGAGAGAGGGCGAACCATGAATCGGGACGCTCCCTTTCCATACATCATCGCCGAAGAATTCCTCCAGTGGTAGAGGGACATGGGCCAGCCGGAGCTCCCAGCAGCCTTCCAGTACTGGCGGACCAGCACGACCTGGGTCCGCGGCGGCGGGTGAACGAGATGCGGGGGCTGGGCGAGGCGGCCTGACCGTGCCGGCCCGCAGAGCATCAGGCACCCCACCCCTCCCGGGTACCGACGCGACCTCTCACCGGTACAGAAGATAGGGGGCGCGCTCCTCCTCCCACCCGGCCAGTTCCTGCGCCCAGCCGGCTTCCAGCTCCCGGGGGTCGGCCCCCGACTCGAGGCCCTCCCGAACCCCCTCGTCCCCCAGGAGGAGATGGATGGGCAGGCGCTCCCTTTCATACTCGTACGGCGGCTCGCGCCACCCGAACCCGCCCTCGCGGCAGAGGGCCCAGAGGGAGGACAGGAGGGCAAGACCGGTGCGGTAGGGTCGAAACGCCGCGAGGTCCGTTACGTGCAGCTGCACGCCCCCGCAGGCGCGCCCCGCCCACTTCTGGAAGGTGGGCAGAAACTCCAGGGGCCGGAACGCCACTCCGGGCAGCTCGTCGCGCCCCAGGGCCCGGGCCAATTCCTCGCCGTCCACCCAGGGACCGCCCACGATCTCGAAAGGGCGCGTCGTCCCACGGCCCTCCGAGGCGTGGGTACCCTCGAGGAGCACCGTTCCCGGATAGACCGCGGCGGTCTCCGGCGTCGGCATGTTGGGCGAAGGGAGCACCCAGGGGCGCCCGGTGTCGGCCCAGAGCTGCGAACGGCCCCACCCCTCCAGGG
>CAZYJP010000417.1:0-2480 GCA_964647795.1 uncultured Thermodesulfobacteriota bacterium | reverse complement strand
ATGGAGGCGACTGCGTCTACCCGCAGCCCGTCGGCGTGGTACCGGTCGATCCAGAAGAGCGCGCTGGAGATGAGAAATCCGGGCACCTCGTTCCGGCCGTAGTTGAAGATGTAGCTCTTCCATTCGGGGTGAAAACCCTCCCGGGGGTCCTCGTGCTCGTAGAGGTGGGTGCCATCGAAGTACGCCAGGCCGTGCTCGTCGGAGGGGAAGTGGGAGGGGACCCAGTCGAGGATCACCCCCACCCCGTGCTGGTGCAGGGTGTCGATCAGGAACATGAGATCCTGCGGGGACCCGAAACGGGAGGTGGGGGCGAAGTAGCCGGTGGTCTGGTAGCCCCAGGAGCCGTAGAAGGGGTGCTCCATGACGGGCAGGAGCTCCACGTGGGTGAAGCCCATCTCCCTGCAGTGCCGGGCGAGCTGAGGCGCCATTTCCCGGTAGGTGAGGGGGCGGTCTTTCTCCTCGGGGACCCGGCGCCAGGACCCCAGGTGGACCTCGTATACGGCCAGGGGCGAGGAGAGTGCGTTTCGCTCGGCCCTGGCGGCCATCCACTCCCCGTCGCCCCAGGCGTAGTCCAGGCCGTGGACGATGGAGGCCGTGCGCGGGGGCGGTTCCCAGCACGTGGCGTACGGATCTCCCTTGTCTGCCCGGTAGCCGCCGGGCCCGTGCACCCGGTACTTGTAGTGGGCTCCCTGGCCCACCCCGGGCACGAAGACCTCCCAGATCCCCGAGCCGTCCCACCGGGGCTTCAAGGGCTGGGCCTCGGGGTCCCAGGCGTTCCACTCCCCCATCACCGACACGGCCTCGGCGTTGGGGGCCCACACGGCAAAAAGAGTCCCGGGGCTCCCCTCGAATTCCAGGGGGTGGGCGCCGAGCTTTTCGTAGAGCCGGAAGTGCCGGCCTTCCTTGAAAAGGTACACGTCGTGTTCCGTGAGCAGGCTCGGACCTTGTATGCTGCCCTTCATCGGCTACTCCCTTCCCAGGATGAACACCGCGCGGAGTCGGCGCCGGCCGAACCTGCGGGCATCGGCACGCCGCCATTCTGGACGGTTCCTTACATCTTCGGGGCCTCCCCTCCGGCGTCGTAGAGGCACAGCGCGTCCAGGATGCCCCGCAGGGGGATCTCCACCCACGCGGGGCGGTTGTTGAGCTCGTAGCCCAGCTCGTACACGGCCTTGTCCAGCAGGAAGGCCCGCAGCAGTAACCGAAGCTCATCGGGGCCGGAGGGGAGGAACTCAGCGCTCCGGGCGGCCTCAATATAGGCATGAAGAAACCGTGCGGCGGCGTAGCGGTGCCAGCACCGCGCCCAGGACTCCAAGTCGGCGGCCTCCTCCGGCCGGGCCCCGAGGTGGCGCTCCAACCCGGTGCGGCTGGCGTAGTGGAACGACCGGATCATGCCGGCCACGTCCCTGAGCGGCGACCGCTTGAGACGGCGTTCCCCCGGGGGCCGCGCCGGCTCGCCCTCGAAGTCGACCAGTACGAAATCCTTGCCGGTAAAGAGGACCTGGCCCAGGTGGTAGTCGCCGTGGATTCGAATCTTCTTGCCCGAGAGCTTTCGCCCCTTGACCCGGCCCAACTCTTCCAGCACCCGACCCTGTGCCCCGAGCACTTCCCGGGCCAGGGCGGCTGCGGTCTCGGGCAGGGCCGTCTGCCTCGCCCGGAGCAGATCGAAGACCCGGCGCACCAAGGCGCGCATGGACTGGTAAACGGAGCGTTGGTACAGGGTGGAGAAGGGTTCGGGCCGGAAGTCGGGATGGGTCGTCCCCGAAGCCAGGGCCCGGTGCATCTCGGCGGTGCGCACCCCCAGGAGCTCCACCATCTCCAGGAAGTGTCCGTCGAGGAGCGCTTCGAGCTCGGGGGCTCGAACCTGCTCCAGCAGGTCGGGCAGCTCCCGGGGCAGGGCGGGGGACGCGGCGAGCCCGTCCATCCGCACCCGGTCGAGGTAGTGTCCCAGCCAATCGAGGGCCCAGGACCAGGCCTCCCCCTGGTTGGAGGTAAAGCCCTGGAGCAGGGCGAGGGTCGCGGGCTCGGCGCCGGGACGGCGATACTCCAGCATGCCCGCGAAGGGAGGGGTGTGGGCAAAACCGGCCTGCTCGGTGAGGAAGCGGGAGACCTCGGCATCGGGTGTGGGGCCCTCCTCCACGGCCCGGTAGAGCTTGAGGAACAGGTCCGGCTCGTAGATGATCGAGGTGTTGGTCTGCTCGGTTTTGAGGACCCGGGAAGCGATGGCCGGCGGGCGGGCGCCGGAGATGCGGGCCAGGTGGGCCAGGCGGGTGAGCTCCCGGCCCGGAGCTCCCACGATCTCGCCCTCAGGGGTGGAGAGCCGCCTGCGGCCCGCGATGGTCTGGAGGAGCCGCGCACGGAAGGCGGGGGCGTATACCGCGTCGTAGAGAAAACCCTCCCCCTCTCTGCACCGCACCGCGGCCAGCGCCGCTGCGGGGGGCGGATCACCGGAGGCGTCGGGCCTGCCGGGCTCGAAGGCG
>CAZYJP010000416.1:0-2483 GCA_964647795.1 uncultured Thermodesulfobacteriota bacterium | reverse complement strand
CGCGGCCCCCTCGATCTCCGCCGCGCTGCCCTGCACGACCGCCTCGGCGCTCTGGATCTCCGCCTCGGCCCGCTGGAGCGCGGCAATGGCGTCATCGGCATCCTGGCGGCTGACTGCGTCGATGGCCACGAGCTCTCGGAACCGCCCTGCCTTCAGGCGCAGAGGGACCGCGTCGGCCTCGGCCCGGGACAGCGCGGCCGTCGCGATGTCCCGGGAGGTCTTGGCCCGGGTGTGGGCCGCCTGGGCATTGACGTGATTCGCAGTCGCACGGGTCAAAGTCGCCCTGGCGTTGGCGTGGGCCGCCTCGTACGTGCTCGGGTCGATCTCGTAGAGGAACTGGCCCTCCTGAACGTCCGCCCCTTCGGTGAAGAGGCGCCTCAGGACGATACCCCCTACCTGGGGTCGAACCTCGGCGACCAACTGGGCGGAGGTCCGGCCCGGGAGCTCCGTCGTCAGCGCGACCGGCTTTGGCTCCACCACCTGCACGCCGACCTCGGGCACGGGGGCCTTCTGCCCGGCGACCCCGTTCCGGGCCTCCTGGCCGCAGCCGAGGGAGAGGAGGGCGAGGCTAAGGGCCGCGGCCGCGAGACCCCTTGCCGGTCTGTGGTCGATGGGCATGAGCTGTCCTTTCTCTGATCGGTCCCGTCGGGCTTGGCCGGGCGATGGGCAACGGTGTCTGAGGGCGGTGGTCGACACACGGGAAGAAATGGGGGGATGAACGTTCATTCCGCGGCGGCTACCTCCTCAGGGCGTCCCAGCAGGCTTCGACCGTCTCCTCGATGAGCCGGGGGGACAACTCCTGAAAGCCCGCCGCGTGATCGCGGCAGATGTGCATGATCGGCCCGAAAGCCAAACCAAGGAGGATCGGAAGGGGCAGATCCTTCATGATCTGCTGGGCCCGCCCCTCGTCGAAGAGCTCCCAGACGAAGTTTCGGCCTCTTTGACCGAATATCTTCTCCCTGCGGATGTCGGCGCCGTAGGGTGAGTCGTGGAACTGCTGCAGGAACCGGAAATCGCTCGGGCAGCCGATGAAGTGGCGCATCACCGCGGTGGCGACGTGCAGGAACCGCTCCCGCACCGGGCGGGCCGCCGGGTAATCTTCTCTCACGGCCTCGAGGATCCGCTCCTCGACGGAGCGGTAGCAAGCCGCGATCAGGGCGTCCTTCCCCTCGAAGTACCGATAGATCGTGCCAGCTCCCACGCTCGCGCGCTCGGCTACGAGGGACATGGGGGCTCCGTGAAAGCCGCATTCCGCGACGACCCCCAGCATCGCGTCGACCACGGCCCCGCGCCTGTCGCCCCGTTCCATTCTCGCCCTCCCATCCGGACTGAACATTCATTCCGCGAGAATCTAGCGCCCTTCATGGAAAGACGTCAACGCCCGAGTTACTCCCTGGAAAATTCTTTCGGCGATGCTCTCAGGGTGGATCGGCCACCCCCGCCCCGGTCATCAGGCGGGGAATCGCTGTCGCCGAGGGTCTGCTCTGCGCAGCCACGACAGGACGCCCCGTCGCAGGCCGAGAAGGGACAGGGGGGCACGTCTTCATGTTGTGAAAATTGGCCTCATCTGCCAAATCTATTTGGGTGAAGAGAGGGTATGCGGGTTGCTCATCTGATGTCTTGAAATCTCCGGACTCTGATGAGCCCTCACTCGCGAAACAGCGGTTGGTCGTTCATGAAGGGCACCCTCTCCGCGACATGGCAGGCCATGCACGCAGCGCGCGCCTCCTGGAAGGCCTCGGTCGCCGCGCCCGGGTCCTTCTTCGCGAGGGCCTCGTCGAGGGTTTCCCAGGCGCGGCCAAGAAAGATCGCCTCGGCGCTTAGCCGCCGCGCCGGCCGTTTCATGAGGCCGTTCTCGATGGCGGCCGCGATCTTGCCCCAGTGGTACCTCGCAAGCTCCAGGTTGCCGTCCACGATGGCCTGCCGCACGTGCCCGTAGCGTAACCCGGTCTCCTGCATGGCGCTCGAGAACCCGCCGAGGTAGTGCTCCAGCCGCTCGAAGCGCATCTTCTCGTCGGCCCCGGTGAGCCACCTGGGGTCGGTGGTTCTGGTAAGGGTCCCCGCCGCTGCAGCGGAAACTCCCAGGAGAGTCGCGGCGATCAGCCAGGCTTGCGTGCGCATCGGCAAAGGCCCTCCCGGCAGGAGGCGGTGTCGTGGGCCGCCGGTGAAGATTCTGGTCGGGGCAGAGGTGTTCTGAGGGTAGAACGGGACCGGTGAAGACGCAAGTCGGGGGGCGCCGGCGGATTGACAGGGAGGTGCCTTGGAGTAGGGTGGATGAACGCCTCGCACGCCGCCCGCCGGTCGGCGCCCGAGGGACGAAGGAGAGACATGAGACGGTCCGTCGGGAACCGGTCCCAGGGATTTTCGCCATCGGTCGCGGTTTTGGCTGCGTTCCTCCTCACGGCGGCCGGGACGAGCGCCGCGGTGGTGCACCGCTCCGAGCTCCACGCGTTCCGGGTGTAGGTGCTGGCGAGGTGCTTCGA
>CAZYJP010000415.1:0-2483 GCA_964647795.1 uncultured Thermodesulfobacteriota bacterium | reverse complement strand
GATCCCTTCCCGGTCCGCCTGGTGGGCGAGGCCCCGCCGGCGGCCGAGCCGCCACCCCAGCCCGCGCCGATCCACCCCGCAGATCCCGAGGCGCGGTAGAACCGCCCAGACCCAAGAGGGTATACTCCCCCGGTCACGACGGGGGAAGGAACGGCGCGGGTGCGCGCCGGGAGGAAATCATGTCGCGGTGCTCGGTTTGGGGAAGGGTTCGCCTACCGGCCCTAGCGGCCCTGGGGTTGGGGCTGGCGCTGGTCTTCGGCCTCGGAGGGTGCGGAGACGATAATTGGGAAGAGGCCTCTTCGTCCCAGCCGCCGCCCCAGGAAGCCCCCGACGGCGGAGGAACACTCCCGCCTCCCCCGCAGGGCGCGGTGACGGTGGAGCTCGCCGGCGACCCGACCGTCGCCTACGACCCGGCGCGGGGCCGGACCACCGTGGTGGTGCAGTTCATCGCCCGGGGGGCCGACGGTGTCCCCCTGGCTCCCTCCGACCTGGCCGTGGAGATGCTCGTGGACGACCAGCCGGTGGACAACGAGTCGATCCTCCAGGAGAGCTCCCAGGAACTGGCGGCGAGCGTCCTCTACGGGCTCGTCCTCGACTCCAGCGGCTCCATGCTCCAGCACGAGCCGCCCGCCTTCGGCCCCATGAAGGACGCGGCGCGCAAGAGCGTGCAGGACGGAATCGACCTTTGGCAGAACCGGCCCGGGAGCTTCTCCTGGGATCTGTGCTGGTTCAACGACGTGCTCTTCCGCCGCCAGGGCACTTGGAGCCCCGCCGACGTCTCGTCCATCCCGGAGCCGCCCCAGGACGCCGCCACCAAGCTCTACGCGGCCACCCAGTTCACGGCACGGCAGATGGCGGACGCCCGTGACGCGGGAACGGCCGCAGGCGTCCGGGATCAGCACATCCTGGTGATCTTCTCCGACGGCGCCGACAACCTGAGCGGCTTCGACAACAGCGTGAGCGCCGTCGACAACAGCGCTCGCGTCCCACCCTCGACCGACACGACCTCGACCGGCGCCGCCTACGAGCGGTTCGGGTGGCCCGCAACCTCGCTCGAAGACGCCCTCGACGCCATCCGGGCCCATCCCCGGCTCACGGTGCACGTTCTGGCCATGGGATCGGAGTTCCGGCCCGGGGATCTCGACAACCTGGGCGAGATCGCCCAGGCCGGAGGGGGACAGCTGCTCGTGAACCCTTCGAGCGACTCGTCCGAGCAGCTCTTCGACCGGGTCACCCGGGAGTTCACCACCCTCCAGACCCGGGGAGCGGCCATTCCCCAGCAGTCCGGAGACCACACCTTCACCCTGCGGGTGCAAGGGGTCACCTTTACCGGGGAGGGGACCGAGACCTTCCGGTACCGGGCCGGGCCCGAGGCACAGCTCCTCCCGTAGGGGACGACCGGTCCGAACGACCGACGCGGAGCCGGCCGCCCCGCTTCGCGCCGAACGCCCCCCTTCTCCCGGAGGCAAGGCCATGACCGACCAGGCAGGAAAGCGGTTCCTGTTCCTTGGGGGCGTCCCCGTCTTCGACTACCTCATCTCGGTGCGCATGGACGAGATCGCCCAGGCCACCGAGGACCGGGTCGTGACCGTCGGCGACCGCATCCTCCTTCCCCTGGGCACGGTCTTCCGGTTTACAGTGGAGGGATCCGACGAGACCCGGGTGGTCAACCCGATGGCCAGCCGGGAGGTGCAGCAGGTGCACGACCGGGGCTACTACTCCCTGGAGCTCGGCGGGAAGCACGCCGAGCAGTATGGCTTCACCCTGTGCGGCGACCTGGCCTCGGCCGCCGAAGAGCTCCGGCAGGCCTTCCCGGACCAGATCCGGGGCGAGAGCGACCTGAAGGTGGTGGAGGTCTCCGCCCCGGCGCTGCTGCGGCTGGGGGGGAACAACAAGAACATCATCGAGGGGATCCACACCCTGTACACCTCCCCGGAGCTCCGGGACCGGGTCGAGGGGGTGCGCTTCGAGCACCACTTCTTTTGCGACACCCGAGAACCCAAGCACGGGCTGATCCAGGAGCTCTACGGGCGGCTCGGGGTCACCCTCGGGCGCCCCGAGGTCATGCACGTGGAGCGCCTGGCGCCCCGCATCGGCTACGTCTTCACCCTGCAGCACCCGTCGGGTGAGCCCCTGGACCGGGTCATCCTGGCCAGCCGCACGAACGAGGAGATCATCCCGCCGGAGCAGCTCCGCAAGACGTACTTTGAACTGGAGTACGGCCTGCGGCGGGACCCCCAGTGGGTGGACACCCACCTGGTCGTCAACTCCATGACGAACCCGGAGGAGGTGCGGCTTCTCCTGCGCCTGCTCCAGACCGCCTACGCCGGGGGGGCGATCACCACCGTCTGCCCGACCTTGACGTTCCTGCGCTGCCTGGACCGGCTGATCGACGGGCGGTACTTCACCACCGAGGAGGAGAGGTTCTTCTCCTACCGGAAGGACCTCGTCTACGCGGCCATCCTCCCCTTCGTCCAGTACCT
>CAZYJP010000414.1:0-2486 GCA_964647795.1 uncultured Thermodesulfobacteriota bacterium | reverse complement strand
GCTGGCCTGCTCCAACGCCTCGGAATCGAAGTGAGCCGTCAACTGGCTCGCGACGGTTTCGAACTCCGCCATGCTGGCCGTGGAAATCGGGTCGGCCGAGGGGGCCTTCAGGCGCATGGGATTGATCGGCGAACCGTTCTTGTACATCCGGAAGCAGAGGTGGGGACCGGTCGCCAGCCCCGTGCTGCCCACATACCCGATCACCTGGCCCTGGGACACCCGTTTGCCCTTCGCCAGTCCCTTGGCGAAACGGCTCATGTGAAGGTAGAGCGTTTCGTACGTCCCGTTGTGGCGGATCTTCACGTAGTTGCCGTTCCCGCTCGTGAACCCCTTCTCCGCGACGACCCCGTCACCCACGGTCTTGATCGGCGTGCCGGCCGGCGCGGCATAGTCGATGGCGGGGTGCGCCCTCCACGTCTGCGTGATGGGGTGGAACCGCCTGTTGCTAAACCCCGAGGAGATCCGGGAGAACGTCAGGGGCGCCTTGAGAAAAGCCTTCCGGAGGCTGTTTCCCCCCAGGTCGTAGTAGCCCGGCGTCTGCTTCCCGTCCTGGAACCAGACGGCAGTAAAGGTGTCTCCTCGGTTCACGAACTCGGCGGCGAGGATGCGGCCGTAACCCGCCGGCTCGTCCTCCCGAAATCGGCGCTCCACCAGGGCCTGGAACGCGTCGCCGCCGCGGATGTCGCGAAGGAAGTCGATGTCCCAGGCGAAGATCTCGGCAAGTCCCAGGGCGAGCTCGGGGCTCTCACCGGCTCGGGCGACGGCCTCGAACAGACTCGACTGGATCGTCCCCTTCACCACCTCGGTCTCGACCCTGTAGGCGATCGGGGTCCGACAGCACTCGAAGGCGCGGCCCTCGGCGCCCCGCGAGGCCGTGAACTGCTCGTCCCGGTCGATTTCGTACGTGAAACTCTCGAAGACACCATCCAACGTCGTCAGCTGAAAGGGTTGGCCTGCAGCGATTCGGGAGAGGGGGAACACCCTCTCCGAGGCCTTCGCGAGGTCGTGGATCTCCCGGGGGCTCAGGACGTCCCGGAGGAGAGCGCTCACCGTGTCGCCGGAGCGCACCACGCCGCTTCGAACCTGCCTGTCGGGGTCGGCGGGGGCGTCGGGGGAATCCTGCGCGGGAAGCCCAAGGACATCCTCTGCGGGGGACTCGGTCTCGGACTCGGAGGGCTGGGGGATCGCCACGAGGGAAGGGTCTGCCAGGGAGCCACCGTGGCGGAAGCCCACCCAATAGGCGAAGGAAGTGGCGCAAACGGCGAGCACTGCGTAGGCGAGCCAGCCCCGCCAGCGGGGGTTCTTGCCGCGCGGGGCCGCCGGGGGTGCCGAGAGCTCTTCCATGGGCCGTCCGTTGGTTGAGAAACAGTCCGCCGGGACCGTCTCGTGATCGATGAGATCCGCCGCTGTGTAGCCTATCGGCCGATCCGCCGAGAACTTTCGGGGCCGCCTCCGTGATCGGCCCGGCCCGGCCCCTTCCCGCTCCCCCTCGGCCCGGGCGCTCCCGGGAAGATCCATCGGTCCGCCGCAGTCCACACGGCAATCCCAGCCGAGCAGATCCAGAATCTTTTCAAAAGCTTGTATCAGCCCGACGGGGAAAGGTCAAGAAAAAGGCTCGGCACCCACAAGAACGCCTTCCGGAAGACGCGCCTTGGCCAAGAACGGCAGTCAATGCCCAAGAATGTCCCAAAACAGGTTCTTCCTGCGAAGATTGGGACCCAAGACCGAGAATTCTTGCCTCGGCAAAGAACGCCGCCGGGCGCCGGAGAGCCGAATACCGCCCCACGGCCCCTGCTCTGCTCAGCGGCAGTCTTCGGGGGGCTCGCTGTCGATCTCGTGCACGACGCCATCGCGGACATCGACCTTGGCACGGCCGCCCACGATCAGGGGGCCGTCTGTCTGGTCGAATCCGGTCCGAGGGCTGGTGACCACCTGGCGGCCCCCGATGACCCAGGTCCCGTGGAACCGTTCCGGAATGGACTCCACCCAGCCGTAGAAACGGACCCGAACCCCCTCGTCCCTGGCCGAGACCATCCCGGGCACCAGGAACAAAAGCACAACCCCCATGCTCCATACCCTCTTCCAGCTTGCGTGGCCGTTACGCGTGGATGCCATCCTGCCGCCTCCCTTCACCTGAATTCCGGCGCGCGGAAGCCTGACCTGCCCCAAGGGTCCGTCCTTCGGGGCTCGGGCGCCCGACGCAGAGGGGGTCGCTTGCTCACGCGTGCGGCTCTCCCCCGAGCTCCCGGATCCGGCGTGCGTAGGCTGCCTGGAGCTCGCCCAGAAACGCCGCATCGACTCCCCCCTTCCAGTTCGTCACCTCGGTAAACCGCTTGGGGATCGTGATTCCTTCGGGCTCATAGCCCGTGGCCAGGCGGGCCCGCCAGCGCCTCGTCTGGACCTCCCTCCCCAGCGCGCCCAGGCTCCCGGCCAGGCTCTCGTACCCCACCGAGCGCAGGCACTCGGCGAGGCGGCCGTCGGTGTAG
>CAZYJP010000413.1:0-2490 GCA_964647795.1 uncultured Thermodesulfobacteriota bacterium | reverse complement strand
CGGGAGTCGGCAAGACCGCCGCCGCGCTCTGGCCTGAAGTCGCGCCCGTCGCCGCGCGCGCGCGGCTGCCGCTCGTGAACCTTGCCTTGCCCGCGCTGCGTCAGCTTCGGCCCGACGAGGTCCAGCAATTCAGCCAGACGCTGCAATGGCTCATCGAGAGCGACGAGCAGATGGGAATGTTCGAATTCGTCCTGCAGAAAATCGTCCGCCGCCACCTGGCGTCGCAGTCGGGCGACACCCGCCCGGCTTCCATCCAGTACCATACGCTCAAACCGCTCGTGCCGGATTGCAGCGTCGTGCTCTCGGCGTTGGCGCACGTCAGTAGCGGCAACGCCGCCGAAGTCGACAAGGCATTTCGGATGGGCGCGCCCCATCTGCGGGCGAAGGCCGACGGGCCGCAGCTCCTGCCTCGCAAGGAATGTGGGCTGGAGAATCTGGATGCCGCGCTCGATCGGCTTGCGTTGGCGGAGCCGCAGATCAAGAAGCATCTCATCGAAGCCTGCGTGCATGTCGTCGGTGCGGACGGCTTGATCCAGGAACGCGAAGCCGAATTGCTTCGCGCCGTCGCCGAGACGCTGGATTGTCCGATCCCGCCGTTTGTGGAGATTTCAGAAAGCTAAACCGGATCAAACGTTATAATAACTAGCGTTAGTTGGGCGCGAGATACCGCGATGTAACATATAAATTGAGTGTGCTCAAGGTTGAATGGGCATTGCCAAAGGGGTTAATGTCTAAGGGATTGCAGCCACCAACCCACAATGAGGAGGAAATCATGAAGGCACTGATTTGTCTTCAAAACGTCGTGGTGGCCATCCTCTGAGCCTTCTGCTCCCCGACTGCCAAGAGAATTGGCTAGCGCAAGAGGCCGGCGCAAAACCACAAAATAACAATCCATAGGAGGGTCTTTCGCCATGCATTTTCAATTTGAACCAATTTTTTCGATCATTGCGGGCATCCTGATTCTTGTCATGCCTAAGCTCCTGAACTATATAGTCGCCATCTATCTGATACTAACGGGGATATCCGGCTTGATGAGATGAACTGTGTCAGGAAGGGACCCCCTTGACTGACAGCGACTAGGTTCCCAGATCTCGTGGATCGCGACGTTCGCGCCGGCGGATCGTGATGCCTTCTCCGGCTGAAATCATGCCGAGAAGATCGACTAGCAGAAGGAGGTCTCAGCGGGTAAGCTCCTGGGCTCTCGGCACACAGGGGCCCCGCCCCGTCCCCCGTATGGGCCGCTCGGCGGACGAGATGGCGTGGGCGGCCGAAGGGCGGCGGCGCGGCGCGGAAGGGAGGTACCATGATTCGGGAGGCGTTGGCGAAGTTGGCGGGCGGGGAGGACCTGGCCGAGGGCGAGATGATCGCGGTCATGACCGAGGTGACCCGGGGTGAGGCCACTCCGGCCCAGATCGGGGCCGTCCTCATGGCCCTGAGGATGAAGGGCGTGACGAGGACGGAGCTCGTCGGAGCGGCCCGGGTGCTGCGGTCCCTCGCGCCTCCGATTCGGGCGGGTTCGCCGCTCGTGGCCATCGACCGGGACGAGATCAACGTGGACCAGGAGACCATCGCCGCTTTCGTGGCCTCGGGGAGCTCCGGGACCCGGACGTTCAACGTGTCCACCGCCACCGCCTTCGCGGTCTCGGCCTGCGGGGTCAAGGTGGTCCGGCACGGGCTCCGGGCCGTAGCCCCCCTGTGCGGGAGCGCGGACGTCCTGGCTGCCCTGGGGGTGGAACCGGACCTCACTCCCTCGGCGGTGGAGGACTGCCTGGAGACCGTCGGGATCGGCTTCTTTTACGAACCCCTCTTCCACTCCACCATCCGGCACGTGGTCGGACCGAGGCGGGAGCTGGGGCTTCGGACCATCTTCAACCTCCTCGGTCCGCTGGCCAACCCGGCCGGGGCACGCTGCCACTTCGTGGGGGTGGGCGCCCAGGAGTCGCCGAGAGTTCTGGCCGAGGCGCTCCTCGCACTCGGCACGGAGCGCGCCTTGGTGGTGCGGGGCGAGGACGGACTGGATGAGATCACCGTGTGCGGGGCCACCCAGGTGGCCGAGGTGCGGGACGGAGGAATGCGGGAATACGCGGTCACCCCGGAGGAGCTCGGCCTCGGCCGCGCCGGCCCCGAGGACATCGCCGGGGGCGACGCCCGGGAGAACGCAGAGATCGTGCGGGCGGTTCTGGGCGGGGAGCAGGGCGCCCGGCGAGACATCGTGCTCCTGAACGCGGGGGCGGGTCTCTACGCGGCGGGGGTCGCCCAGGGGCTCCCCGAGGGCGTCCGGATGGCCCGCAAAGGGCTGGATTCGGGCGCGGCGCGGGCCAAACTCGAGGCCTTGGCGGAGCGCACCCAGCGGCTGAGCCACGGCTGGTTCCGCGAGGCCTGAGGCACGCCCCGGGGCGGCAACCGGCAGCGGGCGGGGCGCCGTTGCCTCGTTAGGCTGCGGAGTTGGCAAGGGAGGAGGAACGATGCAGCTGCCTTTCTCCCACGACG
>CAZYJP010000412.1:0-2495 GCA_964647795.1 uncultured Thermodesulfobacteriota bacterium | reverse complement strand
GGGTCGGGCAGGCCCGCGGCCAGCGCGCGGCGCAGGCCTCCCTTTCCGGGGAACGTTCCGTTGCGGGCGGTGAGCCCTCGGATCGGGCCGGTCAGGGGCCTCCCCTCGGAGAGGTTCAGGTGGACACCCACGGGCAGGGCCAGTTCCCGCGCAAGGCGCGTGGCAGTGGCGAAGGAAGGACCGTTCGCCAGCACCGAGGCGCTGGTGACGATCCCCCCCCCGAAGGCCTCCGCGATCCCCCGGTCCCGTCCCGGCCCGGCCCCCAGGTCGTCAGCGTTGACGATCAGGTGCGGCATGGCCGGATGGTATCATGGAACCGGGGGGTCTTCGTCCTGGGTGAGAAGTGTCCCGGGGGGAGGTTACCCGTTCCCCGGTGTCGTGTCCCGGGAGGTCACTCGCCGATGACAGCCGCTGCGAGCCGCATCATGGAACCATCCGCCGCGGTATCTCGCTGGAGCCGCCTCACGAGTCGGTCGTCATGACCGTAGATGTCGGCCCGGAAGTGCACGGCCCCGTCCTCATCCACCCAAGCGGTGAGATACTCCAGATGCACGGGTACCGGCTCCCGCAGATACACCGTTCGCTCGCGCTCCTGCGCCAGGACTTTTCCCAGTACCTGTGGGGGCCACTGCGGGTCACCCGCCAAAAGGTATTCGGCCAAACGGACGGGCTCGGCGACCCGGATGCACCCTCGGCTGAAATCCCGCCGCGCCTGGGCGAAGAGGTTGTGGGATGGCGTGTCATGGAGGTACACGTGGAAGCGATTGGGGAAGAGGAATTTGACCCGGCCCATGGCGTTCTGGGGCCCCGGTAGCTGGCGGAAATGCAGTCCTTCCCGCCGGAGGGAGACGGCGGACCAGTCCACGGTGGAGGGGTCCACCAGCTGGGCCGGGTTCCAACCCCGCAAGACCTCGAAGCCCTTCCTGGTCAGGTGAAGGGGGTCGCGCCGGAACTGCGGGAGAAGATCCTCCCGGGCGATCTTGGGCGGCACGTTCCAAGCCGGATTCAATACCAAGTGTGTCATGCGGCCCGTGAAGACGGGCGTCGGGTTCTCGGTGGTGCCCACCACCACGTCCATCCGGAGGACCGTTCTCCCCCGCTCCAGAGCCTCCAGGCGGAAGGCCGCCGTGTTGACGCGGAGGTGACGCTCCTCGGGGATGGGGCCGCGCCACCGCCACCGCTCCAGGTTCGCTTCGATCTGGGCGATCCGCGCCTCGACCGGGACATCGAGGGCGGCTCGGGTGGCTCGGCCCACCACCCCGTCCGGCTCCAGACCGAAACGGACCTGGCAGGTCCGCACGGCGGCCTCCAGGTCTTCGTCCATGACCTCGGGCCCATCCGGTTGCGAGAGGCAACCCTCGGCGTAGAGTCGCCCACGGAGGAGCGACACTGCCGCGGAGCGGTCCCCGCGGCGCAGGGTGGGCGTTTCCACCAGGGCCCCCCACCCGCCCGCCGATGCGACGGCGCGGTACCAGGCGAGGGCCGCCCGGAGCTCACGGTAGCCGGCAGCAGAAGGGGCCAAGCCCTCCAGGACTGCGGCGATGCGACCCGTGGTGAGGGCGTGTTCGAGCACTTCAGCGAGGTTCGCCGCCGGGGCCGCCGTCCCCCACTCCTCCATCCCCAGATCCCCCGGTTCCACACGGCCTCGACCCAGGTGATCTGCCAGGGTCAGGAAGGCATCGGTCAAGAGCAGGTCGCGGACTGCTTGGGCTTCCGCCCCCAGAAACCCCGGCTCGCCTACCTCTGCGTCGCCCCACCAGCCCTCCCTCGGGAGGTAGTCCTCCGGTCGCAACCCGTGGCTGGCCGCGCCCCGGATGGCGGACTTCAGTGCCTCCGCGGCAGGCAGAAGGCGGCTGTCTTTCGTCCACGCCAGGCGAAACCCCCGGTCCCGGTAGAAGCGCGCGCAGAGCTCGGGCCTCTGAAGGGAAGGGACATCGGCGATCCGCTCGGGGCCGTAAAGAACTGCGACGTGTTTCGGGTCTTCCGCTGCGTCCTGTGCCCCGACCGCCGTACCCATGACGACGACCAGGAGAGCTGCCGCCAGGAAGCACGCAACGCTTCTCCCGGCGATTGTCGGCAACGGGCGGGGGACTCTCGTCCCCGCCCCCGTTTGACCAACGCTGCTGTCTGCCGGCCAAGTTGAAGTGCCTCCGTGCTGCCTGACCACCCGGAACATGATCTCGCTCCTCCGCATCGAGAATCTCCGTCGACGGGCAGAGTATCAGCAAACGGCGTGCCGCACCGCCGCAACAGAGTAATTACTTGAAATGACAACGCTTTCAAGGGTTGCTCCAAGATGGGTCCCCCAGCCGTGTGGGAAGTAGACTTCCACTTAGTGAACGCGCACGCCACCCCAATGCGTGCCATGGCCAACCCGCTGCCCACAAGACGGTTCTGCGGGAAGTTCAGAACAGGGGACAGGCAAATCAAATGACAGACAAATTATCCCGAACCCGCATCGGCGCCCCCGATGGTTTGCCCGAAGGGAGCCCTGG
>CAZYJP010000411.1:0-2498 GCA_964647795.1 uncultured Thermodesulfobacteriota bacterium | reverse complement strand
GGGCACGGCGGCCGGCATGAGCGAGGCAGCCGCCGCAGCCTCCTCCCAGAACGTGGTATCAAACTTCGGGCCGGCGATGGCCGGCACCGGCAACAACCCCACCGCGGCGCTCTCCGCCATCGCGCTCGACAATTACGCCAAGACCGCCCGTTACTTCACCGAGTACCCGGAAGACATCAAGCTCTTCGGGGTGAGCTTCAACACGCAGCTGCGCAACACCGGCATCGCCCTCCAGGGCGAGATCTCCCACCGCCGCGACGTGCCGCTGCAGGTGGACGACCTGGAGCTCCTGTTCGCCACCCTCGGCACGCTCAACTCCGACCTCGCGGACAAGAACCAGCTCGAAAATACGTACATGAAGCTCGAGCACGAGCTCTCGGGCTACATCCTCCGCAACATGACCCAGATCCAGGTCACGGGCACCAAGGTCTTCGGCCCAGGCTTCCTCTGGACCGACCAGTCGGTGCTCGTGGGCGAGGTGGGCTACACGCGGGTCCACAACATGCCCGACAAGCGCGACCTGCGCCTGGAGGTGCCCGGCACCTTCATCAGCGGCAACGAGGCCCTGGCGTACACCCATGGCATTTACGCGGCCGGAGAGTACGAGCCCGCGTCGGCCTTCGGCGACGCCAATTCCTGGGGGTACCGGATGGTGTACCGGCTGGACTTCAACAACGCGGTGGGCGCCGTCAACCTCTCGCCGCGGGTCGCGTGGGCCCACGATGTGAACGGCAACACCCCGGGCCCAGGGGGGAACTTCCTGGAGGGCCGCCGGGCCGTGACCCTGGGCGTCGGCGCCACGTACCTGAGCTCCTGGTCCGGAGACCTGAGCTACACGAACTTCCTCGGGGCGGGCCGGCAAAACCTCATCAACGACCGCGACTTCATCGCCCTCAACGTCAAGTACTCGTTCTGAGATACGGGAGAAGAACGCCATGCGCACGAAGCCAATTGTTTTGAGCATCGGCGCCCTGGCCCTCGCCCTGACGGTGACGGCGGGCGCGGCCTGGGCGAAGGCCACCCCGGAAGAGACCGCCCGTCTCGGCGCCGACCTCACCCCCCTGGGGGCAGAGAGGGCCGGGAACAGGGACGGAACGATCCCCCCGTGGGAGGGCGGCATCACCGTGCCCCCGGAGGGGTACAGGCCGGGAATGCACCACCCCGACCCCTACCCGGACGACCCGGTCCTCTTCACGATCACGGCCGCCAACATGGCCGAGCACAAGGACAAGCTCGCGGCGGGGCACCAAGCGCTCCTGCAGGCCTACGACTCGTACAAGCTCCATGTGTACCCCACCCGCCGGAGCGCCTCGGCGCCCCAGCGCATCTACGACATGACGCGGCAGATCGCGGCCACGGCAGAGCTCGTGGACGGCGGCAACGGCGTCACCGGAGCGGTGAACGGAATTCCCTTCCCCTTCCCAAGGAGCGGCATCGAGGTCGTCTGGAATCATCTCCTGCGGTACCGGGGCGACACCGTGGCGCGCTACATCGCCCAGGCGGCGCCGACTCGCGGGGGGGCATACACCCTGGTGAGATTCGAAGACGAGTCGATGATCGTCTACAGCCACGAGGGGATGACGGAAGAGGCCCTCCAGAACAAGATCCTCTACTTCAAGCAGGTCGTCACCGCCCCGGCGCGCCTGGCAGGGGACATGCTCCTGGTCCACGAGACGCTGGACCAGGTCAAGGAGCCCCGCAGCGCCTGGGTGTACAACCCCGGCCAGCGCCGGGTGCGGCGGGCCCCCAACGTGGCTTACGACAACCCGGGCACAGCCTCTGACGGCATGCGCACCACCGACCAGTTCGACATGTTCAGCGGTGCCACCGACCGGTATGACTGGAACCTCGTCGGCAAGAAGGAGATCTACGTCCCTTACAACTCCTACAAGCTCCACAGCGACCAGCTCAAGTACCGGGACATCCTGACGCCGCTCCACGTCAACCCGGAGCACCTGCGCTACGAGCTCCACCGGGTGTGGGTCGTGGACGCCACCGTCAAAGAGAGCGCCCGCCACATCTACAAACGCCGCACCTTCTACGTGGACGAGGACAGCTGGCAGATCCTCCTCGTGGACCAGTACGACAACCGGGACCAGCTCTGGCGGGTATCGGAGGGCCACGTGATCAACTACTACGAGCTGCCGACCCTGTGGACCACCCTGGAGGTCCACACCGACCTCCAGGCCGGACGTTACCTGGCCATCGGGCTCGACAACGAGAGCCGGATGTACGACGTCACGATCCGGCGCACCATGGAGGACTACACGCCGGCCGCCCTGCGGGCCGAAGGCACGCGGTAGCACCTCGAAAGAGGCGGCTCGGGCGTCCGGACCCGGGCCGCCTCTCCTCTCCCTCGACGCAGGAACCGGCGGCCCCAGGAACCCTCCCGGAGCTCCCATGCCCGTACCGATCCACTCTTTCGTCTCCCGCCCGGCCGCGGCACCTCCGAGCGCCCGAGAGTCGTGCGACCGAGCATGACGACGATCACCACCGAC
>CAZYJP010000410.1:713-2512 GCA_964647795.1 uncultured Thermodesulfobacteriota bacterium | reverse complement strand
GGTGCTCGTGCGCACCGCGGGCGGTACCGTGCACGCCGGCTTGGCCCAGGGGGACGAGATCGAAGTGGGGGGCCGCAGGGCCGGCCCGCTCGAGGTGGTGATTCACGATGCGGTGCCCGGGGCGGACGGCTTGTTGGGTATGAACTTCCTGGGCCTCTTCCGGGTGGAGCTCCGGGCCGAGGAGCGGGCCCTTCACCTTTCTCCCCGCTAGGCCGGGCACCCGAGGGGAGGGGGCTCCCTCCGCCGTCGCTCGGGGGGGAGCGGCGGGACCTACTAATGGCGCGGCTCCCGGGAGGGGGCTGTTCGAAGGAGATCTCCCATGCACGACGTCGTGGCCGTGGTGCTCGCGGCCGGCAAGGGGACCCGCATGCGGTCTTCGGTGGCCAAGGTGCTCCACCCGCTCCTCGGCCGCCCCCTCCTCTCGTTTCCCATCGAGGCCAGCCGGGCGGCCGGGGTCGGGAGGACCGCGGTGGTGGTGGGTCACCAGGCGGAGGAAGTCTGCAGGGTCCTGGACGCCCCGGACGTGACGTTCGTCCTCCAGGCCGAACAGAGGGGAACCGGGCACGCGGTCCTGTGCGCCCGGGAGGCCCTCGAGGGGTTCCAGGGCACGGCGCTGGTCCTCTGCGGCGACGTGCCCCTGCTCCGGCCGGAGACCCTGCGGAGGCTGGAGGCGGCCCACCGGGAGGCCGGTACCTTGGTCACCGTCCTCTCCATGGAGCCCCCGGAACCCGGAGGGTACGGCCGCCTGGTGCGAGACGCCTCCGGCCGTCTGCTGCGGATCGTCGAGGAGCAGGACGCCTCGCCGGCAGAGAAGGCCGTTCGGGAGGTGAACACCGGCACCTACGCCCTGGAGTTTCCCTGGGCCTGGGGCGCCCTGGAAGCATTGGGCACCCGGAACAGCCAGGGTGAATACTATCTCACCGACGTGGTCGCCGCCGCCGCTCGGGTGGGGGGCGCCGCCTCCGTGCTCCTGGAGGACCCCGAGGAGGTGATGGGGATCAACTCCCGCGCCCACCTGGCCGAGGCCGGAGCGGCACTGCGGCGCAGGATCAACCGAGCCTGGATGGAGGCCGGCGTGACCCTGGAGGATCCCGACTCCACCTGGATCGAGCCCGGGGTCGTCCTCGCGCCCGACGTGACCCTGGGCCCCGGATGCCGCCTGCAGGGAACTACCCGGGTTGCCGAGGGCGCCCGGATCGACCAAGGGGTCGTCGTCGCGGACTCCGAGATCGGGCCCGGCGCCCACGTCAAGCCTTACTGCGTCCTCGCCGAGGCTCGTCTGGGCCCCGGCGCCGAGGTCGGCCCGTTCGCCCACCTGAGGCCGGGGGCCGTCCTGGCCGAGGGCGCCCGGGTGGGCAACTTCGTCGAGATGAAGCAGAGCGTGCTCGGCCGCGGCAGCAAGGCCAGCCACCTCACCTATCTCGGGGACACCACGGTGGGGGAGAGGGCGAACATCGGAGCCGGGACCATCACGTGCAACTACGATGGTGTCCAGAAACACAGGACCGTCATCGGGGACCGCGCGTTCATCGGCTCCAACACGAGCCTCGTGGCCCCGGTGCGCGTCGGGACCGGGGCCACGGTAGGAGCCGGCTCCACCGTGACCCAGGACGTACCCGAAGGGGCTCTCGGCATCGCCCGCGCGCGGCAGCAGAACCTGGAAGGCCGCGGCGCCCGGAAGAAGCCGCGGGCCCCGGGGGGCGAGTGACGGGCGGAATGAGCTCGAGGTTCCCTTCGTCCCATTCGTTCCCATCGGCGCCCCAACGGACAAACCACAACGGCCATCGGACAACGGACAA
>CAZYJP010000410.1:0-703 GCA_964647795.1 uncultured Thermodesulfobacteriota bacterium | reverse complement strand
CCACCACCCGCAGCCCCCCAACAAGGGACAAAGGATCACATCATGTGCGGCATCGTGGGATACGTGGGGGCACAGCGCTGCGCCCCCATCCTGATGGATGGGCTCCGGCGGCTGGAGTACCGGGGGTACGACTCCGCCGGTCTCGCCGTGGTCGAAGGCGGCACCTTCCGCGTGGTGCGAAGCGTCGGCAAGCTCCTGAACCTGGATGAGAAGCTGCGGGGCGTGGAGCTGACCGGCACCGTGGGTGTGGGCCACACCCGTTGGGCCACCCACGGCCGGCCGAGCGAGGCGAACGCCCACCCCCACTGTGCGGGGGACGTCGTGGTCGTCCACAACGGCATCATCGAGAACTACCTGGCCCTGCGCTCCGAACTGGCGGCCGCAGGCCACGAGTTCGGCTCCGAGACCGACACCGAAGTGATTCCCCACCTGATCGACCGCCACCTGGGCGAGGGTTGCGGCCTCGTGGAGGCCGTGCGGTGCGCGCTGAAGCGCCTGCGGGGTTCCTGCGCCGTGGTGGTCCTCTCGGCCCGGGAGCCCGATCTCCTGGTGGCGGCCCGCCGGGCGAGCCCTCTGGTGGCCGGCCTGGGAGAGGGGGAGAGCTTCGTCGCGAGCGACATCCCGGCGCTGCTCGCCCACACCCGGCGTTTCGTGTTCCTGGAAGACGGCGACCTCGTCGTGTGCCGCCGCGAGGGCGTCGAGA
>CAZYJP010000409.1:0-2514 GCA_964647795.1 uncultured Thermodesulfobacteriota bacterium | reverse complement strand
AGCGGGTCAGGCACCCGCGGAACGGGTCAGGACTTCCAGAAAGGCCTGGGCCGCGGGCGGCATGTTCCGCTGCCCGTCCCATACGGCGTGAAAGCGGCGCTCCACGGCCGGCAATCCCTCCACGGGCACCACCTGCAGCGCCCCGACCCGGGTTTCCCACGCCGCGGCCACCTCCGAGAGGAAGCCGGCCCCGATGCCGGCCTTCACCGCCTCCTTGACGGCTGCGGTCGACCCGAACTCCCCCAACACTTCCAGCTCCTCGGTGGCGACACCCAGCCCCTCCAGCGCCCGCTCCACGGCCCGGCGGGTCCCGGAGCCCTTTTCCCGGAGAACGAGGGGCACGCGCCCCAGCCCGGCGAGCGCCAGCGGCCCCTCGAAACCGGAGCCCGGGGCGGCGTAGAGCCCGATGCGGTCTCCCCAGAGGGGCGCGAAGGAGAGCCCGGAGCCGTCCTCCCGGCTCCCCACCACCCCCAGGTCCCCCTCGCCGGCCCGGATCAGGTCC
This sequence comes from uncultured Thermodesulfobacteriota bacterium, assembly GCA_964647795.1. Taxonomy (GTDB): domain Bacteria; phylum Desulfobacterota; class Deferrisomatia; order Deferrisomatales; family JACRMM01; genus JBFLZB01. Next base: position 2,012 of record CAZYJP010000409.1, on the reverse strand, counting down.
AGGACCTCGGCGGAGCTCTTCACGTGGAGGCTCACCTTCACCTCCGGGTGGTCCCGCTTGAACCCCGCCAGCAGGGCCGGCAGGAGGTACTCGCCGGGGATCGTGCTGGCCTGGACCCGGAGACGTCCCCAGAGCAGCCCCCGGTAGGCCGACGCGCGCTCCAGCAGCTGGTCCCGGGCGGCCAAGAGCATCCGCGCCTCGACCAGGAGGAGACGGCCCGCGTCCGTAAGCTCCACGGACCGGGCCAGCCGGTCGAACAGGGCGACCCCCAGTTCCTGCTCCAGCTCCTTCACCTGCCCGCTCACCGTGGGCTGGGTCAGGTAAAGGGCCTCGGCCGCACGGGTGAACCCCCCCTGGGCGGCCACCTGCACGAACGCCTCGAGGTGACGGAAGTTCACGGGATCACCGCGGCCAGGGCCTCCCCGAGAAGCCGCTTGACCGTGGCTTCGGCGAGGAAGACCAGGGCCTCCTGGTCCAGGTACTCGAGGACGTTGCGGTCCACCAGGAAAGCGGCCCGGGCGCCGAACTCCTCCTGGGGGCCCCAGTAGAGCAGCAGAAGGCCGACCTTCGGCAGGGCGGGAAGCAGGTAGGCGCGTTCGGCCGAACCGAAGGCAGCGGGGCACCCCCCGAGGCGCCGGCAGGCGGCATCGAGCTCCGCCTCCCTTCCCTGGAAGGCCTCCGCCACCCGGTCTCCGCACGCCTCGAAGGAACGGGCCTTGCTCACCGTGTTGGGTAGCTCCCGGTAGGCCGCCCACTCCCCGCCGGGCGGCGGCCCTGAGGCCCGGGTGACGTAGATCGCCAGGAAGATCTTCACCCACACCGTGGGCTCCTCCCCCCCGCGAGAGGTCACATCCACCCGGGTCACGGCGTGGGGGACGCCGAGAAAGGGCAGCACCAGGGCCTCCGGCGGGCCGGGCTCCAGCTCGGCCCCGCTCGCCCCCGCCAGCCGGACGAAGTCCGCCTCACCGAGCTTCCCCTTGAGAAACTCGAAGGCCTGCGCGCTGGACTCGGGCCTTCGGCCCTCCCCCCGGGCCCTCCCCTCCTCGAGCTTCGCCTCCATGTCGGCCCGGGCCTCGGGCGGGAGCCAGGGACAGCCCTCGAGGGGGTGCCCCTCCAGGTACACGGCCGAGGCGAAGGCGAAGCACCCGCCCCTGCCGCAGTCCCCGCAGTTGGTGCGCGGGAGGTCTCGGTAGATGTCCAGAACCTTGTAGGCCATGCCTTCTTCCTGTCGCTGGCATTCCGGCTTCCGATAGTTTAGGGCGATCCGCCCCCAGGGTCCAGTCCCGGGAGGCCTGGTTTCCGGCTTGCGCCGGAATGCCCGCACGAGAAGCCGGGGTGCCGTGCGCCCGAATGGTCACGCGAACTCATGACGGGTTGCACGTGAGACCGGCGTCCGCCGTCTGGGGCGAGGACCCGAAGGATCCCGGGGGACTCACCGTCCCGGCGCCGGGAGTCCGGATCCAGCCCCGGCGGGCCCACTCGAGGATCTCCCACGCCCACCGCTCCTGCTCCTCCCAGTGGCCGTCCTCGGCCCCCGCGACCCGGAGCTCTTGCAGAAACAACCGCGTCGCCGGGTCCAGGGGTGTGGGGTCCCGGCCCCACAGGGGCGTGCCGGGCAGGGGGTGGAAGTAGTGGGCGTGAACCTTCGCCCCGGTCTCGCGCCGCAACCGCCGCGCCAGGGCCACCGTTGCCTTTCGGTCCTCCTCCGATTCGTCCGGGAGCCCGAAGATCAGATCCACGTGGGGAAGGAAGCCCGCGGCCCTCGCGACCCGGGCGGCCCGCTCCACGTCCTCCACGGTGTGGCCGCGGCCCAGGCGCCGCAGAACGTCGTCGCTTCCCGACTGGGCGCCGATCACGAGGGTGCGGTTGCGGCAGAAGGTACGGAGCAGCTCTGCCGCTTCGGGGGTCACCCGCTCGGGGCGGACCTCCGAGGGGAAGATTCCCAAGCTGGGGACCGCCCCTAGCTCGCGCACTCCCCCCAGCAAGGCCTCCAGGGCACCCAGGCTCCCCCC
>CAZYJP010000408.1:0-2529 GCA_964647795.1 uncultured Thermodesulfobacteriota bacterium | reverse complement strand
GGGGCGACGAGGCGGCGTCGCGGACCCGGATCCTGTACGGCGGGAGCGTCAAACCCGACAACATCGCGGAGCTCATGGCCGAGGCCGACGTCGACGGCGCCCTGGTGGGCGGCGCGAGCCTGGATGCCGAAACATTTGCGTCCATCGTGCGGTTTCGTGTATAAGAGCGGGCTTCGACACCAAGGGAGCCCACCACATGTACGTACTGCTCGTCATCCTCCACGTCCTCGTCTGCCTGGCCCTGATCGGCATCGTGCTCCTCCAGCAGGGCAAGGGCGCGGACATGGGCGCCGCCTTCGGGGGTTCGAGCCAGACCCTCTTCGGCAGCTCGGGAGCCACCACCTTCCTGGGAAAGCTCACCGCGGCCGCCGCGGTGGTCTTTATGCTCACGTCCCTGGGCTTGACGTACCGAGCGACCACCAGGTATAAATCGACGGTCATGCCCGACCGGCCCGCCACGGCCGCGCCAGCCGAGACGGCTCCGGCGTTCCCGTCGACCCTCCCCCCGGACGAACCGCCGGCCGAGCAGAAGGCCGAGTGAGAGACGAAGACCCTGCCCAGGTGGTGGAAATGGTAGACACGCTATCTTGAGGGGGTAGTGGGGAATACCCGTGCCGGTTCGAATCCGGCCCTGGGCACCAAGGACGAAGAGGGAGCCGGAGAAACCCGGCTCCCTTTTTCTTCCCCCTCACCCCTCCCCCCCTTGCCCCCGCCGCGTCCTTGGCGCCTTGGCGGTCCTCCCTCCGCGCCCTCCGCGCTTCTGCAGTTCACGCGCCGTCCCCGGGGCAAGCCGCAAAAACCGACAACGTCCCCATCCCCTCGGCCCACCGAGCTTGCATTCATTCCAAGGGCGTGTACCCTTTGTGGTGTACGTGCGGAGAAGGGGCTTGCCGAACGGGGTCTTCGCCGCGAAGGGGAACGGGACCGGCGGCGGGGGCTTCCGGAAAGGATCGACCATGCGGGGTATCGTGCGGCGCACCACCATCGGCTCCTGTTTCGCGCTGCTGGCCGTCTTACTGAGTGCCGCGGTCGCGGCCGCGATCACGGCGGACCCCGGCGCGGATCAGGTCGTGGTCGAGAACACCCTGGTGACCCTGGACGGGAGAAACTCCACGCCTTCCGCGGGGAGGACCATCACGAGCTACTCATGGGCCCAGGCGCCGGGGGGGCTCCGGGTGGTGCTCACCGGGGCCAACACGGCCGTCGCGACCTTCCTGGCGCCGGAGGTGAGCTCCGCCGGCGCGAACATGCGCTTCGATCTCACGGTGACCGAGGACGGCGGCGGCCAAGCCACCGCCCGCGTACGGGTCACCGTGGTCGACACGGTCCCGGTCGACCAGCCGCCGGTGCTGGCGCCGGTGGGAGACCGGAGCGTCAACGAGGGGGAAGTGCTGAGCTTCACGGTGAGCGCTTCCGACCCGGACGGCGACCCGGTGACGATCACGGCGGCGCCATTGCCGACCGGGGCGGCGTTCGACGGGACGACCTTCAGGTGGACCCCGACCTTCACCCAGGCGGGCACCTACTCGGTGACCTTCACCGCCGCCGCCGGTGGGCTCACCGACAGCGAGACCATCACCATCACCGTGCGCAACGTGAACCGGCCCCCCGTGGCCGACGCGGGCCCGGACCGGACGGTGAACGAAGGGGTTCTGGTCACCCTGGACGGGCGCAATTCCTCCGACCCCGACGGCCCGATCGCGAGCTACCTCTGGGCGCAGACGGCGGGCCCGGGGGTGACCCTCTCGAACCCCGCCTCGGCCCAGGCCACCTTCACGGCGCCGGCTGTGGGGCCGGGTGGGGCCGGCCTGACCTTCCGGCTCACGGTGACCGACGACGAGGGCCTCACGGCGCAGGACACGGTGACGATCACCGTGACCTCTCTCAACCGGCCCCCCGTGGCCGACGCCGGACCGGACCGGACGGTCGGGGAAGGCGCCCTGGTCATTCTGGACGGCACCAACTCCCACGACCCCGACGGGGCGATCGCGGGCTACCTCTGGGCGCAGACGGCGGGCCCGGGGGTGACCCTCTCGAACCCCGCCTCGGCCCAGGCCACCTTCACGGCGCCGGCTGTGGGGCCGGGTGGGGCCGGCCTGACCTTCCGGCTCACGGTGACCGACGACGAGGGCCTCACGGCGCAGGACACGGTGACGATCACCGTGACCTCTCTCAACCAGCCCCCCGTGGCCGACGCGGGCCCGGACCGGACCGTCGAGGAAGGGACGACGGTGACGCTGAGCGGCGTCGGCTCTTCCGACCCTGACGGGACGATCGCGAGCTACCTGTGGAGCCAGACGGCAGGGCCGAGCGTGACCCTGTCGAACCCCGCTTCCGCCGCGCCAACCTTCGTGGCCCCGCCCGTAGACGGCTCCGGAGCGCTGTTGACCTTCGAGCTCACGGTCACCGACGACGGGGGGCTCACCGCCTCCGATGCCGTCCAGGTCTCCGTCGAGGACAACGACATCGTTATAGAGGGGTTCCCGGGTGATGCGATCACGGTGCTCGGGTCGACCGGCGAGCCGATCG
>CAZYJP010000407.1:0-2535 GCA_964647795.1 uncultured Thermodesulfobacteriota bacterium | reverse complement strand
GACCCGGCGCTGGGACCCCTGGGAATGGGTTCCTACCTGGAGAGCTACCGGGCCCTCGAGGCCCGGGGGCTGGTGGAGCCCCGGGGAGAGCGTCTCGACCGGTGGGACCGGAGCAAGGGTGACGGGCTCTACCTCGATTCCCTGCGGCCCGTGTTGGAGCTTCGGCCCTACGTGCTCTCCGCCGACGGCGGCCGCCGCACCCTGCTGCACTCCTCCGGCGACACCCTGGAGGACGGCTTCAACACCTTCTTCTCGGCGTCGGGGGCGGCGTTTTGGGGGGCTCACGTGGGGGGCGCCTACGAGCTCCAACTCCACCAGAGCCCCGGCGACTGGTCCTACCGGACCAAGCGCCTGTACCTGAAGGGCGTCTGGGGCAAGTGGTCCCTCAAGGCGGGACGCGATGCCGAGCGCCTGGGCCCGGGGTACCACGGGAGCCTTCTGCTGGGCGACACCGCCCCCACCATGGACTACTGGCGGGTGCGCACCGAGGAGCCCCTGTTCCTCCCCGGCCGGCTCGCCCGTCTCGGCGGTTTTCGCTTCACGCTCTTCAACGGCTACCTCTCGGACGGGAATCCGACCCCCCCCGACTCCCGCTACGGCAGCGGCGTCGGACCGATCCGAGATCCGCGGCTCCTGGGGATGCGGCTCTCGTACCATCCCAATTCCTGGCTCGACCTCGGGACGTCGCGGGCGATCTTCTACGGCGGCAAGGGCCGCACCACCTACGACTCCCCCAAGGACTGGTGGGAGCTCTTCACCGCCGCCAACGAGAACGTCGACCCGGGGGAGAGCGATCGCTACGACAACGACCAGTTCGTGGCCCTGGACCTGACGGCACGCCTGCCGTTCCTCAACGGCCTGGGCCCCCTGAAGGGCGGCAAGGTGTACTGGGAGTATGCCTCCACCGACATCATCTCCCGCTGGCAGGGGGAGGACACGGGCAGTTGGGTGCCCTTCAAGCTCAACCGGGTGGCCAACCTGGGGGGGCTCTACCTCACCACGGCGCTCACCGAGCTCCGCGTGGAGTTTGCCCAGACCGACGTGCCCTGGTACCGGCACCATCAGTACTCCCAGGGCTACACCTACCGGGGCCGCCCCCTGGGGCACCACATGGGGGGCGACGCCCGAAACTGGTTCGTGGAGGTAGCCCGGCACTTTGGGCCGGAGTGGCGGGCCAGCCTGGCCCTGGACCTGGAGGAGCGGGGCCGGAGCCTGGCCCAGCCCGAGGAGCGCACCGAGTGGTCCCTCTCGGTGGAGGCCCGCCGCCTCCGGGCCTTCGGTCTTCCCTTCGAGGCCCGGCTGGACCTTCTCGCGGCCCAGGTGGACGACCCTCTGGACCGCCCCGACCGGGAGGACCGCAGCGAGCTCTATGCCGGCATTACCCTGCAAGCCGCCCTGTAGGCCGTCCGCGTGATGGGAGGGAGTGATGGAAGAGCGTGATGGGAGGGCGTGATGGAGATGCGTCACCGATCACTATTCACGGGTCACACGTCACCCGTCCCTCGTCACCCGTCACTCGTCACGCGCCCGGAGGGACACTCATGGACCATGCGTCGACCCACCGCATCCTCGTCACCGGGGGGTGCGGGTTCATCGGGAGCAACTTCGTGCGACTGGCCCTGGGGGCCCTCCCCGCATGCCGCCTGGTGAACCTCGACGTGCTCACTTACGCCGGGAAGCCCGAGAACCTGGCAGACGTGGCCGGCGACCCCCGGTACCGCTTCGTGCGGGGCGACATCTGCGACCGGGAGCTCGCGGACCGGCTCTTCGCGGAGGAGGCCTTCGACACCGTGGTCCACTTCGCGGCCGAGTCCCACGTGGACCGGAGCATCGACGGCCCGGCCGAGTTCATCCGAACGAACATCACCGGCACCTTCACCCTCCTCGAGGCCGCCCGCGCCGCATGGCTCTCGAAAGCCGTGACGCGTGACGCGATACGCGTGACCAGTACCGATCACGACCCGCCCGTCACCGGTTGCGCGTCACGCGTCACGCCTCACGCGTCACCGATCTTCCTCCACGTCTCCACCGACGAGGTCTACGGCTCCCTGGGCGAGACAGGCTACTTCACCGAGACCACCCCCTACGACCCGCGCTCGCCCTACTCGGCCAGCAAGGCCTCCTCCGACCACCTCGTGCGGGCCTACCACCACACCTACGGACTGCCGGTGCTCGTGACCAACTGCTCCAACAACTACGGCCCCTACCAGTTCCCCGAGAAGCTCATCCCGCTCATGATCCAACACGCTGCCGCCGGGAAGGAGCTCCCGGTCTACGGCGACGGGCGAAACGTCCGTGACTGGCTCTACGTGGAAGACCACTGCGCCGCCCTCCTCACCGTGCTCGAGAAGGGCCGGCCCGGAGAGACCTACAACATCGGCGGTGACAACGAGTGGCCGAACATCGAGATCGTCCGGACCGTCTGCGACCTCGTCGACGAGCGCCAGGGCCCGCTGCCCGGCGGGGCGCCCAGGCGCTCCCTGATCCGGTTCGTAAAGGACCGCCCGGGCCACGACCGCCGCTACGCAATCGACG
>CAZYJP010000406.1:0-2537 GCA_964647795.1 uncultured Thermodesulfobacteriota bacterium | reverse complement strand
TGCAGGTACCCCAGTTGCTGCGCCAGGTCCGCACCGGCCACCACGGCACACCCGGCCACGAGGTCGCTGTGGCCCCCCAGGAACTTGGTGGCGCTGTGGACCACGATGTCGGCACCCAGGGCCAGCGGGTTCTGGAGAAGCGGCGTCATGAAGGTGTTGTCCACCGCCACCAGCGCATTGCGCTCGAGCCCCAGCCTCGCGGCCGCCCGCAGGTCGGTGATCCGCAGGAGCGGGTTCGAGGGCGTCTCGAGCCAGAGCATCCGGGTGTTGGAGCGAAACGCCCCGCCCAGGGCCTGCACATCGGTGGCGTCCGCGAAGGTCGCCTCGATCCCGAACCGCGAAAAGACGCCGGTCAGGGCCCGGTACGTCCCCCCGTAGAGGTCCTGGGCCGCGACCACGTGGTCTCCCCGGGAGAGCAGGGAGAGGACGGCCGCCGTGGCCGCCATGCCCGAGGCAAAGGCGAAGCCCGCGGTGCCCCCCTCCAACTCCGCCACGAGGGCCTCCAGGGCTCGCCGCGTGGGGTTGCCCGAGCGGGAGTAGTCGTAGGGGCCGTGGCGCTCCGGGTCCGCCTGGTGGAAGGTGCTGGCCATCACGATCGGCACCCCCAACGCACCCGTGCCCGAGTCCACCTCGCCTCGCCCCCCCACGAGGCGCGTGGCCGGCCTCCGCACCCGGTCTCGCTCCATCCTCATCCTCCGAGGGCCTGAGCCAGGTCCTCGATCAGGTCCTCCGGGGCCTCGATACCCACGGATAGCCGCACCAGGTCGTCGGTAACCCCCATCCGCTCCCGCACGTGGGGCGGGATGTCGCAGTGGGTCTGCCGGCTGGGCACCGTTACCAGGGACTCCACGCCCCCCAGGCTCTCCGCAAAGGTCACGAACCGCAATCGCCGAAGCAGCTTCGCCACCTCTTCGGCCGAACCGAGCCGGAAGCTCAGCATGGCCCCGAAGCCGGAGCTCTGCCCCGCCATCACGGAGTGCCCCCGATGATCGGGGAATCCCGGGTAGTATACCTGGCGCACGGCGGGGTGGACCCGGAGGAACTCCGCCACCCGGCCCGTCGAGGACGACTGCCGGTCGAGACGCACTGCCAAGGTCTTCAGGGATCGCAGGAGGAGCCAGGACTCCTGGGGCGAGAGGACCGGGCCGGTGGTGTTCTGGAGAAACCCGACCCGCTCCGCCAGCGCGGCGTCCCGGGCCACGATGGCCCCGGCCAGGAGGTCGTTGTGCCCCCCGAGATACTTGGTGGCGCTGTGGATGGCCAGGTGGGCGCCGAGCTCCAGGGGTCTCTGGTAATACGGGGTGAGGAAGGTGTTGTCGACGGCCAGGAGGAGACCCCTGTCCTCGGCGAGGCTCGCCAGGGCCCGCAGGTCCGCCACCTTCATGAGGGGGTTGGTCGGGGTCTCGACCAGGAGGGCTCGGGTCTCCGGCCGCAGCGCCCCGGCCGCCGCTTCCGGCCGGGTCAGGTCCGCGTAGTCGACGGCCAGGCCGAAGTCCCGGAAGACCCGCTCCAGGGTCCGGTAGGTGCCGCCGTACAGGTCGTCGGAGACCACCAGATGGTCCCCGGGCCGGAAGAGCAGGAAGAAGGTGGTCAGGGCAGCCATGCCGGAGGCAAAGGCAAAGCCCCCCGTGCCTCCCTCCAGGTCGGCCAGGGCCTGTTCCAGAACCCTGCGGGTCGGGTTTCCCGTGCGCGAGTAGTCGTACCCCGTGGTCTCCCCGAGGGCCGGGTGGGCGAAGGTGGCCGAAGGGTGGATGGGCGTGCTGAGGGCGCCCGTCACGGGGTCGCTCCCGAGCCCGGAGCGCACCAATCTCGTCTCGATCCGCATCTCCTCCGCTTCCTCCCGGGGGCCGGTCATCCAATGGCCCCCACGGCGTCGAGCAACTCCTCCAGGGAGGCACGCCGGAGCACAGGTTCCCCCAACCCCTCGCCGTGGCGGAGGAGGAGGTCGAAGAGGGGTCGGCGTTCTTCGCTCCCGTGCCCGTCCCTCGCCAGCCTCACGCACACGACTCCCGCGTCGGAGAGCTGTGGCTGCGCGCAGGAGTTGGGGCACCCGGAGACGGCCCAGGACAGCTTCCGGCCCTGGGGCCCCAGGGCGTTCTCGAGGGCACGGGCGAGGTCGCGGGTCCGCACCAGGCCGACGCGGCACTCGGGGCTGCCCGGGCAGACCCGCAAGACGGCGGGGCTCCCCGGGCGGGGACCGAACCCGGCAGCTTCCAGCGCATCCTGCACTTCCGAGAGGTTCGCCTCGTCGGACGGGAAGAGCGCGACCTCCTGGTCCGGGGTGAGACTGAGGAGACCCCCGGAGAACCGACGCGCCAATCCGGACAGGGCGCGCAGCCCCCCTGCCGGGAGCTCCCCGGCGAAGACCCTCGCCAGCGCGACGGGAACCCGGTCGGGGTGGGCGCCGCAGACGGGCGACACCGGTAGATCCGTTGGGCAGCCGGACGGGCCCAGGCGCGCCCGCAGGGCTTCCTCGAGGGCCGCTCGGCCCTCGGTGCGGACCAGGTGCTTCAAGCGCTTGCCCGCCGGAACACCGG
>CAZYJP010000405.1:0-2546 GCA_964647795.1 uncultured Thermodesulfobacteriota bacterium | reverse complement strand
GACCCGCCGAAACTGGCGCAAACGGGTGAAGCCCGGCGTACCGGGAGCTGCGGGGACTCCCCTTCGAATCGCCGAGGATTGCGGGGCGGAGCGGAGGGGCTCCCCGGGCACGTGGCGGTGGATCCTGGTCTCCGGTCGTCCTGTTGGCTCCGGTCGTCCTTGACTTGGGGGAACCCCTATACTATCGTGACGGCCTCTAGTTTTACCCCTCGCTTGATGGTGTTAAGAGATCGGCTCGGCCTTGACCCTCACTCGTTCGCCCGCCTCACGCACCTCTCGTCGGTGGAGTCCTGGAACCTGGGCCGTAGCGCTGGTCATCGTGGCCTGCGCTCTGCCGGTGCAGGCAAAGGTCTACATCGACATCAACGCACCCACGCTGCGGAGGATTCCCCTCGCCGTTCCAACGCTCCGGCACGAGGGGGGAGCCGTGGGGGAGGCCCACGCGGAGATCGCCCGGGGCCTTCGCACCAACTTGGGAAGCACCGAGCTTTTCGAGGTGCTGGACCCCCGGGGCTACCTGGAGGATTCCCAGACGGCCCCCGTGCAGCCATCCGCAGGCGCTTACGCCGACTGGTTCGCCGTGGGAGCGGAGGTGCTCATCAAAGGGAGGATCTCCCGCGAGGGCGACAGCCTATCGGTAGACCTCTGGGCCCTCGACGTGCTCCGCCGCCAGACGCTCTTCGGCCGCCACTACAACGCCCCTCCCGGTGCTGCGCGCACGGTGGCCCACATGTTCGCCAATACGGTACTGGAGGAATTCACTGGGGCCCCGGGGCCTTTCGGCACCCAGATTGCCTATGTCGTGCAGGCCGGCAAGGGGAAGGAACTGGCCGTGGCCGACATGGATGGGGCCAACGCCCGGCGCCTCACCAGCACGGGATCGCTCAGCCTGAACCCCTCGTGGTCGCGCGATGGACGGTACGTCTACTACACCGGGTACCAGCAGGGAGATCCTGATCTCTACCTGATGGACTTGGTGACCGGCAAGCACTGGGTCGTCTCGCGGCGCCCGGGCCTCGACCTGAGCGGGCGTGATTCCCCCGACGGCAAGGAGTTGCTGCTGGTCCTCTCGGAGGAGGGAAATCCCGAGATCTACCGCATGAACAAGGCGACTCGGGGGCTCGTGCGCCTCACCCGGGACCGGGCCATCGACGTGGCCCCGACCTGGTCCCCCGACGGGCAACGGATCGCGTTCGTCTCGGACCGCTTGGGCAATCCCCACATCTTCGTGATGGACCGGGACGGCAAGGACGTGCGGCGGATTACGACGTCGGGCACCCACAACGGCGATCCGGACTGGTCGCCGAAAGGCGACTGGATTGCCTTCACCGGCAAGGACGAGCGGGGGACCTTCCAGGTGTACATGACCGACCCCCAGGGTCGGCAGGTTCGCCAACTCACCTTCGGGCCCTACGACACCCTCGACCCCTCGTGGTCCCCGGACGGACGATTCCTGGCGGTCACCTCCTCGCGCGAGGGGGAAAGCGCCGTGTACGTCTTTCGGGTCGGCGGCCAGGAGTTTCGCCGAGTGAGCCCCAGGGGAGAGGCGGCCTCCCAGCCTGCGTGGTCCCCCTTGTTCTTCCGTCCCTGAAAGATTGACCTTCCGCTAAGCCCACCACGCCTTCACGAACAGGAGGTTCCTCGCGATGAGACGAAACGCCCTGACCACCTCGACCCTGGCTCTCGCTCTTCTGGCGGCACTCGCCTTGGGAGCCTGCACCAAGAAGCAGGTCCGCCAGGAAGGCGAGCTCGCTCCGGCCGTGGAGGTCTCCCCCGTGCGGGAGGAGCCCCTGCGGTCCGCCCCCCTCGAGCCGCCTCCCCAGGACACTGCCGCGATCGCCCCGGCCCCCCGGCCCGCGGTCGACCGGGGACTCGCCGGAGACACCACCCCGGGCCTGCAGCGAATCCACTTCGACTTCGACCAATCCGTGATCCGGGCCGACGCCCGCGAAACCCTGGCCCGCAACGCAGCGCACCTGGCTGCCAACCCGGGCGTTCAGATCCGCGTCGAGGGACACTGCGACGAGCGCGGGACCACCGAGTACAACCTCGCCCTCGGGGAGCGCCGTGCAAAGAGCGCTTTCCAGTACCTGATGGACCTCGGGGTCGACCCCAATCGGATGCACGTGGTCAGCTACGGGGAGGAGATTCCCCTGGACCCGCGGCACAATGAAGACGCGTGGGCCATGAACCGCCGCGCCGAGTTCGTGGAGACCCAGCGCTGATGCGGTTTCGCCTCTCCCGGTATGGCGCGGGCAGGGCGGCCCTGGCGGCCCTGCCCGTCCTCTTTCTCCTCGTCTCCTGCACCGTCTCCGAGCGGGAGGTTTCCCAGCAGAGCGGGCGGATCGACGACCTGCAACTGCGCCTCCTTCGCCTGGAGAGGGCCGTGGCGGAAGCCCGGACAGCCCCTGCAGGAACCAGCGACCCAGAGGTGGGTCGCCGCGTCGCGGACCTGGGTCAGCGCCTCGAGGAACTGAGCGCGCAGGTGCGGGCGCTCGCCGGCCGGGTAGACACCACCGAGCGCGCTCCGCGCGCCGCCGAGCAGG
>CAZYJP010000404.1:0-2558 GCA_964647795.1 uncultured Thermodesulfobacteriota bacterium | reverse complement strand
CGGCGCTGCGCCAGAACCGGGGCAGCGACCGGCTCCTCACGCCGCTCGTGGACGAGATCGCCCGTTGCCGAGAGCGGGGGCAGGCTCTCTGGCTCGCGGCCCGGAGCTCGGGGGCGGTGCAGCGGCTGCGCGACCTCCTGGGCTCCTACGGGGTGCGTCTGGGGGAGGCCGAGCCGTTTCCGGAGGAGCCTCCCAAGGACGGAAGGCTCCACGTGGCCGTGGGCAAGCTGGCCCGGGGGTTTCGCTTCCCGGCCAAGGGAATCGCCGTGGTCACCGAGACCGAGATCCTCGGCGAGAAGGTCCGCCGCTCCCCGACGGTGGAGCGGCGGGGCTTCCGGTCGACCCTGGCGGATCTGGGTCCGGGAGACGCCATCGTCCACCAGGATTTCGGGGTGGGGCTGTACCGGGGGTTGGTCCGCCTGGAGGTGGGAGGGGAGGAGGGGGACTATCTCCACCTGGAGTACGCCGACGGCGACCGGCTCTACCTGCCGGTCACCCGAATCGGGTTGGTGCAGAAGTACTCGGGCCCCGGAGACGGGCTCCCTCGCCTGGACAAGCTCGGCGGAAAGGCCTGGGAGAAGGCGCGTCGGAAGGCCCAGGAGGGCATCGAGAAGATGGCCCTCGAGCTCCTCGAGCTGTATGCCCGGCGGCAACTCGTCACCCGGCCCGCCTACCCCCCCCAGGACCTGGCCTACCGGGAGTTCGAGGCCACCTTCCCTTACGAGGAGACCGCGGACCAGCTCTCGGCCATCGAGGATGTGCTCCGGGACCTGGAAGGCCCTCACCCCATGGACCGGCTCATCTGCGGCGACGTGGGCTACGGGAAGACCGAGGTGGCGATCCGGGCGACCTTTCGGGCCGTGATGAGCGGGCGTCAGGCGGCGGTGTTGGTACCCACCACGGTCCTTGCGGCCCAGCACTTCCAGAGCTTCCGGAAGCGGTTCGAGGGATACCCCCTGACGGTGGAGATGCTCTCCCGCTTCGTCTCCCCCGCGGAGCAGAAGGAGATCCTGGGGCGCATCGCGAACGGGGCCGTGGACGTGGTGGTGGGCACCCACCGCCTGCTCCAGCGCGATCTCAGGTTCAAGGATCTGGGGCTCGTGGTGGTGGACGAGGAGCACCGCTTCGGGGTTTCCCACAAGGAACGCCTCAAGCAGCTTCGGGCCCGGGTGGACGTGCTCACCCTCTCCGCCACCCCGATCCCCCGGACGCTGAACATGGGGCTCTCGGGGGTGCGGGACCTCTCGGTGATCGAGACGCCCCCGGCCGACCGACTGGCGGTGCGCACCAGCTTGGCCCGCTTCGACGACGAGGTCATCCGGGAAGCCCTGCAGCGGGAGCTCCACCGGGGGGGACAGGTCTATTTCGTGCACAACCGGGTCCAGTCCATCGACGCCATGGCCGAGCACGTGAGCCGACTCGTCCCGGGGGCCCGGGTGGGGATCGGGCACGGACAGATGCGGGAGCGCGACCTCGAGCAGGTGATGGAGCGGTTCGTGGCCGGGGAGCTCGACGTGCTCGTCTGCACCGCGATCATCGAGTCGGGGCTGGACATCCCGCGGGCGAACACCATCGTGATCCACCGGGCGGACCTCTTCGGGCTGGCCGACCTCTATCAGCTGCGGGGCCGGGTGGGGCGCTCCAACCTGCGGGCCTACGCGCTGCTCCTGGTGCCTGAGGAAGCCGATCTCACGGGCGACGCCCGCAAGCGACTCCAGGCGCTGCAGGAGTTCACCGAGCTCGGGGCCGGTTTCAAGATCGCCACCCACGACCTGGAGATCCGGGGTGCCGGCGAGCTCCTGGGAAAGGCCCAGTCGGGGCAGATGGCGGCCATCGGCTTCGACCTCTACTCCGAGCTCCTGGAGGAGGCGGTGCGCCGGCTCCGGGGCGAGCCCGTGGAGAAGGCCCCCGAACCCGAGATCCGGCTCCGGGTCCCCGCGCACTTTCCCCTCGGGTACGTGGAGGATCCGCGCTCGCGGCTGGTTCTCTACGAGCGCCTCACGCGGGTGGGCGCGGTGGGGGAGGTGGACGAGCTCCGTTACGAGCTCATCGACCGGTACGGGCCCGTGCCCCTGCCCGTGGAGAACCTTCTCGAGGTGATGAAGATCCGAAGGCTCTTGCTGGACCTGCGGGCCACCGGCCTCGACTACACGGGGCGCGACCTGGTCTTGAGCCTCGGCGACGAGCCCCGGATGGACCCGGCGCGGGTCCTGGCGCTGATCCAGGAGGCCCCGGCGAGTTTTCGGGTCACCCCGGACAACCGGGTCCTGTGGGGTGTCGGGGGCCTCGAAGGCCCCGAGGTGCTGTCTGCCGCCCGGGAGCTGTTGAACCGCCTCCGCTGATGTGCTAGCGTTTTCCATTCGCGCCGACCGCAAGCCTTTCCGCGCGCCCCGCTCCGCCCCGCTCCGCCCCGGTCCCCGGGGCTCCCGAGGACCCATGAAGCGCTGCCTCCTCCTGTTCGCCCTTCTCGCCGTCGCAGCCCCCGCCGCAGGAGCAGCGGTCGACGGCCTCGCCGCCGTGGTGGACGGCCGCGTCATCACCCGAAGCGAGGTCAGCCT
>CAZYJP010000403.1:0-2581 GCA_964647795.1 uncultured Thermodesulfobacteriota bacterium | reverse complement strand
TGGAGAGGCTCGCCCTGCTCGAGGCGGAGGACCCAGGCATCCGGCTGGGGGTCTTCCTCGCGGCGCGGGGCCCGGCGGGCCTTGCGCCGCTCGAGGTGCAGGCCGCCCTGGGGGTGCCCCTGGAGGAGGCGCGGCAGCTCCTTCAGGCCGCCGCGCGAACGGGCGTGGCTCTCGTCACGGACCGCAAGACCCAGCGCCATCACCACCGAGACCTCGTGGCGGGGCTCGAGGAAAAGGCCCTCGCCGTGCTCGGAGGCTTCCACGCCGAGAATCCCTTGAGGAGGGGGCTCGGGGTGGAAGAGCTCCGGACCAAGTTTCCGCGGTACATCGGGTCGCGCTTGGTGGAGTTCGTCCTCGGCCGGATGGCCGAGGAGGGACGGGTGGTGGTCGAGGGGGATGTGGTGCGGCGCAGCGAGTTTGCCCTTCGGCTGAGTGCCGACGACGAGAGCCTCCGACACCGGATACAGGACATGCTCGCCGCCCGGGGGTACGAAGCCCCTTCCCTGGAGGACGGGGCCGCGGCGCTCGGAGAGGACCCCAAGGCGCTCCGACCGGTGTTCGACTATCTGGTGGGACAGGGGGTGCTCTACCGCACCAAAGAGGGGTTCTACTTCGAGCGCAGCCGACTCGAGGATCTCGCCCAGCGGGTCGCGGCCCTCCTCGGCGAGAAGGGCGAGATGGCGGTGTCGGACGTGAAGGACATCACGGGGACCACCCGCAAGTACACGGTGCCCCTCCTCGAGTATCTGGACGCCCAGAAGGTCACCGTGCGCAAGGGTGACGTGCGGGTGCTGGGCCCCCGCGGGAGGGCCTGATGGGGGTCGCGCCGTGGGGCGTGGC
The DNA here is from genome assembly GCA_964647795.1 of uncultured Thermodesulfobacteriota bacterium. Lineage (GTDB taxonomy): Bacteria > Desulfobacterota > Deferrisomatia > Deferrisomatales > JACRMM01 > JBFLZB01. The sequence continues at coordinate 1,741 of CAZYJP010000403.1, read as the reverse complement.
GGAATATCGCGGGGGGCGCTTTGGGCACCGGGATGACGTGGTGGTGCAGGAGACGCCCCTTACCCTCTACGTCAACGGCCGGGAAGTGGTGACCCTCTTGTACCTGGGGGAGCATGGGGAGGAGCTGGCGCTCGGCTTCCTGCGGTCGGAGGGTTTCATCCGGGAGCGGGCGGACCTCGTGAGCTGGCGCGCCGACGAGGGGGAAGGCGTCGTCCGGGTGGACCTGCGCACGGCCCCGGCAGCCGTGGACCGCCTCCTGGAGAAGCGCACCGTCACCACCGGGTGCGGCAAGGGGACCACCTTCTACCGCGCCCTGGACGGGCTGCAGTGCCGCCCCGTGGAGAGCGACGTGGAGTTTTCGGCGGGCGCCGTGCTGCGGGGCATGGGGGAGCTCCAGCGGCGTTCGGGGCTCTACCGGGAGACGGGAGGGACCCACAACGCGAGCCTGGCGAACCGGTCCGGGACGCTGTGTTTCCGCACGGACATCGGGCGCCACAACGCTGTCGACATGTTGGGAGGGTGGGCCCTCATGGAGGGGCGGGCCCTCGCGGATGCGATGCTCCTCACCACCGGGAGGATCTCGTCCGAGATCCTCCTCAAGGTCGCACGAATGGGGGCGCCCGTGCTTGCCTCCCGCTCCGCCCCGACGGCGCTGGCGCTGCAGCTCGCCGTCGAGTTGGGGGTCACGGTGGTGGGCTACGTGCGCAACGGGCGGTTCAACGTGTACACCCACCCCCGCCGGGTGACCGGTTCGGGGGGGGAGGACGCCCAGAAGGCCGTTGAAAAACGGCCTGCGGCCCGCCCCACGGATGGGGCGCCGAATCACGGAGCTTGAAAAGCGCAGTGATTTGTGAGGGTTCGAAGGGGCCGTCCCCGAGAACCCGTAGCTGAAAAGCCCAGGGAGGGGGTTTTTCAGCACCCTGCTAAAGCCAGCACGTTCGCGAGTGGCGCGCAGTTTCAACCGGGGAGATGGGCGCCAGCCGAGGCCGGCCGGCGCCGGGAGAGAGGTGCAGCGTGTCTGGAAAGCGAGCCGTAGTCGCACTGATCGCAGCGCTCCTGGCCTTCGGGTACGTCTTCACCATGAATCCCGGAGCCGTGGATTTCCGCATCTACCCCGGGGCGAAGGTGAACACGAGCCTGGCTCTGGTGCTCTTTCTGTTCTTCCTGGCAGGGTTCGGCCTGGCGGTGTTCGGTACCGCGTTCAACGAGGCTCTTCGGTCGTTTCAGTTCTGGCGGCACCGCCAGGACGACGCCCGTCGGGAATCGGCGCGCAGGCTCGTGGCGCAGGGCCGCGGCAATGCCCTCCTGGGGCGCACCTCCGCGGCCCGAAAGCTTCTGCGCAGGGCCTACCGGAAGTCGCCGGAGGCGACGGTGGCCCTGGAGATGGCCCGGGCCGAGCTCGGGGACGGAAGGGTGCCGCAGGCGGAGCGCCGGCTCAAGGCACTCCTCGAGGACGACCCGCGGAACCCCGAGATCCTGGCGCTCCTGCTCGAGGTGTACCGGGGCCGGGGGGATTTCGAGGGGCAGGTGGCTGTTTTGAGCCGGTGGCTCGAGGTGGAGCCCGACCACGGCCCTTCCCTCCTGGCCCTCCGGGAGCTCTATCGGGACGCCGGGAACTGGTCGGAGGCGGCACGGGTGCAGGCGCGGGTGGTGACTCGGACCGAGGCCCGCCAAGCGCGCGCCGCCGAACGCCGGACTCTGAGCGAACTGCGGTGGCGCCAAGCGGCCAACCTGCCCGAGG
>CAZYJP010000402.1:0-2582 GCA_964647795.1 uncultured Thermodesulfobacteriota bacterium | reverse complement strand
CGTCGCGAGCCAGTTGACGGCTCACTTCGATTCCGAGGCGTTGGAGCAGGCCAGCCTGGGCGGCCGAGAGGAGGCCACACTGCAGTAGCAGGCTGCTGAAAAGCGGCCTGCGTGCGTCCCATGGATGGGGCGCCGAATCGCGGCGTTTGAAAAGCCTTAGTGATTGGTCAGGGTTCGAAGGGGCCGCCCCCGAGAACCCGTTGCTGAAAACCCCGTGGAGGGGGTTTTGCAGTATCCTGGTAGTACCGGCAGGGGGAGGCTCGAGCCGCTCGGCCGTATTCCCCCGCTCAGCCGTCGTCGAAATAGTCGTCCAGGGCGTTGACGCTCCTCTTCACCCCCGTCAGGGCCATCGCCAGGGCCACCACCCACCCCACCACTGTCCAGCCGAGCAGCACGTTGATGGCGCAGATGAGGCGCCGCAGGTGGTGCCGGCGCTCCATGGCGAGATAGCAGGGAACGAAGTAGAGCAGGACCCCCGCCAAGACCAGGGCCAGCTTCACGGGGAAACTCATCGGCTGTCCTCCGCTTCTGGCGTCAAGGAGCGGCAATGCCCGTCCCGGCAAAGGGAGTCGGGCCAATCTTCCCGAAGGGGGGTCCCGCGAGAAGGCCAACGGGAGAGCGGCGGTCCCGCAGGGTGTCCAGAGGCTCGCCCGACGCCTCGGCCGTGGCGACCCGATCGCCCGGGGGCTGCTGCCGGCGCCCCTGCCTGCGGCCGGGGGAACCTTTGACCCCAGCCCGGGGACTGTGTAGGCTGACGAAACAGGAGGTGCCATGAGGATCCTCGCCACGACCGCCGTGCTCGCCGCCCTCGTCGCCTACGGCTGCCTCCTGGGCCACGTGACCAAGGAAATCCCACCGCCGGGGGGCTGCGACCAGTGCCACCGGTACACTATCGCCGGTCGCTGGGAGGTGAGCATCGCCCCTGTGGCCTTGGGCCGAGAAGGGGGGATCCCGGAGGATACGGATATCATCCTGCGGGAGCTTCAGCAGGTTCCCGTTCACAAGGACGTTCCCAGCAAGCGTCTCGAGGTCTTCGCCGCAGCGGCCCCCCGCGAGGTGGTGGGGGATGTCGAGTCGGGAATCCAGTGCTTCGTGTGCCATCGGTCACCCGGGCCCCCCCACCCGGGCCTGCGGGGAACGTTTCCCCACCCGTGGGGAAAGACCCGGTCCGAGCCCCCCCAGGAATAGGGCAGCAGCAAGGGAACCGTCCGAGACGGAGGCCGATGACGTCCCATGGGCCGACCCCGGGTGCGCATCCTCATCGTGGATGACGAACAGTCGCTCCTCGAGAGCCTCGCGGAGGCCGCCCGGGGCTGCGGCTACCAGGTGGATACGGCTCTGGACGGGGCGCTCGCGTGGGCTCGGCTCGCGCAAGGGTGCTACGACCTGGTGGCCACCGACCTGCGGATGCCTGAGTTGGACGGGCAGGAGCTACTGAGGCGGATCGATGCGGCCGGGCTGGCCGTGAAGGTGCTGGTGATCACCGGGTTTGCGACCATCGAGGCTGCCGTGGACTGCCTCAGGAAGGGAGCCGTGGATTTCCTGGTCAAGCCCTTTCCGGTCGAGGAGTTCCTGCAAAGTGTCGATCGGGCGGTCGATCGGCTCCCGGCCGCCGGGGTGAAGGCGCCCGACTGGGCTGTGGTCGCCGACCGCTTCCGGCTCACCCGCCGGCAGACGGAAGTCCTCGCTGCGTTTTACACCACGGGGAGGAGCAACCGGGAACTGGCCCGGCAGCTCTCCCTGAGCCCCCACACCGTCAAATCCCACCTCAAACAGGCATTCCTGAAGGTGGGGGTCGCCACCCGCGCGCAGTTGCTGCAGAGCCTGCGCTAGGCAGGCTTCTGAAGAAACTCCCTGCTCGCTCCCCCGACGCGGGGTTCCGCACCCTCTCGGCTGGGCAGGCGGGTCCGGCCGCCTACCCGAGCTGGACGGGGATGGCGCGGCCCTCTGCCCCCGACCGCTTCGGCAGGGTCACGCGGAGCACCCCTCCCCGGTACGTCGCGCTCGCGGCTTGGGGGTCTACTACGGTCGGGAGCCGGAAGACGCGCTGGAAGATGCCGTTCGGCCTCTCGATGCGGTGGTAGCTCGCGGAAGCGGGGTCCGTAGGGAGCGGCCGCTCCCCCCGCAGCACCAGTCGATCGTCGGTGATCTCCAGATGGATGTCCTCCCGGGCCATGCCGGGCAATTCGGCCGAGAGGACGAAGGTATCCCCCACTTCGCAGATGTCCACGGCGGGGCACCAGTGGCCAGGAATGGATTCCCGTTCCGGGCGCTCGGGGCCCGTGTGCTCGTCGAAGAGGCGGTACAGGGTTTCCTGCAGGCCCAGGAGATCCCGGAGCACCTCGTCGGACCCTTTCCCCATGGGTTGCCTCCTGCGGTCTCTGCCCGGCCGCTGCGAACCGGCAAGGGACATCCTGCCAGGGTAGGGGACGCCTCCGGCCCCGTCAAGCCGACTCATCGTCCCGTGTTGGCTCATCGTCCCGGATCCACCGCCTGGCACATGCTCGGAGCCGGGGAGCCCCTCGGCTCCGCCCCGCAATCCGCGATGTTTCGACGAGGCGTTGGCGAGGAAGCGGGTACGC
>CAZYJP010000401.1:0-2583 GCA_964647795.1 uncultured Thermodesulfobacteriota bacterium | reverse complement strand
CAGAACCGGCACCTTGGCGTCCTCCGCGGGGTACGCCTCCACCTCCAGGACCTGGTCCACACAGGCCCGGCCGAGGCAGAGGACGTCGAGCAGCTTCACGGGGCCTGCCGGGGCCCGGTCCCCCGGTCCGCCTCGATGGCCTCGTCCCCGAGCCACGGACGCGCCCGGGCCCTGCGGGAGCGGTCGTGGAAGGAGAACCAAGCTTCCCCCTGGCCGGGCCACTGCTCGAGGGTTTCCGTGACCCGGCGAAAGGGCTGGAAATCCCGACGGGCGTCTTCCCGTAGGCGCCGGAAGGTGGCGTCCCACAGGAAGGAGGCGAATTCGGTCCTGAGGTGAATGCCCTCGGAGGACGGGATCGGCTGGGTGCTCATGCAGCGGTGCACGCCCTCTTCGAGCTCCGCCGCGAGCTCCCCCTCTTCCTTCCCGGTTGCGTCGGTGCCCGGGATGATTTCGCCGGCCCTTCGGTCCAGGACCGGTTCGAGGCCGGGGTCGTGGCTCCCCAGGGCCACCGCGAGGGGGTCGCGCTCCATGGCGAGAAGGGTCACGGTTTGGCCTCCTCGCCCTTCTCGGGTCCCTTCATTTCCAGGACGCGTACTCCCGGATCTCGGAGTAGCTTACGACCTTGTTGCGGCCGGTCTGCTTCGCGGCGTACAGGGCCTTGTCCGCCCTGGCGACCAAGGAGTCGGAGTCTTCCCCCTCCCCTTCCAGCGTGGCCACCCCGAGGCTCGCCCGCACCTGCAGCGGCCTCCGCTCCCACGCCACCCGGAGGGCCTGCACCCCCTCCCGCACCCTCTCGGCCAGGGCCCGGGCGCCCTCTGCCTCGGTGTTCGGGAGGAGCACGGCAAACTCCTCTCCCCCGTAGCGGGCTGTCAGGTCGGTCTCCCTGGCGAGGGCGGCCACCGCACCAGCCACCGCCCGGAGCACGATGTCCCCCGCCGGGTGGCCGTGCACGTCGTTGATCTTCTTGAAGTGGTCCACGTCGACGAGGGCGAGGGAGAGGGGCTGCCCGTAGCGACGGCTGCGCTGGATCTCTGCAGCCAATCTGAGGAAGAACACCCTGCGGTTCGTGAGGTTGGTGAGGGCGTCGGTGGCCGCGAGGCGCTCGAGCTCCTCGTGGGCCTTCAGGAGGCAGATGCCTTGGGCCCCGTGCTGGGACAGGACCTCGCAGAATTGCACCGCCGAGGGGTCGAAGGCCTTGGGGGAGAGGCTCGCCGCGCACAGGATCCCGATGGGCTCGGCGCTGGCGCGAAGCGGCTGGAGGATCAGACTTCCGAACTCGGGGACTCGCAGCTCGCGGCTGAAAAGCGGCCGCCGGGCCCCCTCCCGGGGCGTGTCGTAGTGCAGGTAGTGGCCGCTCTCCAGCACCCAGCCGGCCAGGCCGTCGGCCGGGGCGAAGACCGCGCCCTGCCACTCGGACCAGCGGGGGTCTCCCAGAGCGTCGAAGCGCAGCTTGCCCTCGCCGTCGAGGAGGGCCAGGGCCGAGAAGTCGGGCTTGATCCGCACCCGGACCGCGTCCAGGAACAGGTCCAGCAACTCGGGCACGGAGCGGCTGGTGACCAGGCTCTTGGAGAAGTCGTGCAGGTGTTGGAAGTCCTGAGACCGGCGCTTCCAGTGCTCCAGGTCGCGGAGCTGAGTCAGGATCGTGGAGACTTGGTGCGCGGCCACTTTGAGCATGGTGGTGTGCGCTTCGGAGAAGGCGCTCTCCCGAAGGTGGTCCACTCCGAGGACCCCCTGGACGTGATCGCCCTCGAGAACCGGCACGCCGAGGAAGCTCTTCACCGCGACCCCCCCCCCGTAGTAGCCCAAGCGGGCAACGGGGTCGCGCAGGGTTCCCACGGAGAGGGGCTTTCGGTTCTCCAGTACCCACGAAAACGCGGTTCCCTCGAGGTTGAGCACCCGGTCTTCCCGGATGTCGTGGCTGTCGGAGACGAGCTCGCGCACGAACAGCTCCCCCCGGGGGCTCGTGACCACCAGCACGGCCCCGTGGGCGCCGGTGTGCTCCTTCACCTGCTGGAGATAGTTGTAGAGGAGGTCGTCCAGGCGTGAGAGGTCGCGCCGGGGCCCCATGTGGGTCTGGGGTTCTCCGTCCAGGTGCTCCTGGTCGAGCCGGAGCTTGTCCAGCACGAGGTGGAGCCGCTTGCGGTGGCGCTTCTCGAGAAGGGATGCGATGCCGGCCGCTCCCGCCACCAGTTCCAAGTGGATCAGGAGAGTCAGGGCATCCCGCCACAAGGGGACCGCAGCCAGGGGAAGTGCGAGGATCGCGGGAAAGGGAACGCTCGAGGCGAGCGCGATCAGGAGGACGGCGTGGGCGGCCAGAGACCAGGCCGGGGGGGCTGCGGCGACTTCGAGAGCCGTGGAGAGAGCAAGGGCCGCTAGAAGCCCCACCTCTGCCCGGTCGAGGTCCTGGGCGCGGGAGCGAGCCACCAGCGCGTGGATGCGCCAGAGAAAATAGGCGATGAAGGCGGCCAGCAGGACCAGGGCGGAGGGCCGGAGCCCCTGCTCGGGGGCGACCAGGCCGCCCAGCAGGGCCGCACCGAGGGCGGCCGGGGCAAGTGCCCGAAGGGCGAGGGCCGCCGGACCGGG
>CAZYJP010000400.1:0-2598 GCA_964647795.1 uncultured Thermodesulfobacteriota bacterium | reverse complement strand
CGTGGCCGCCGCGTGGACGGGGCGGGCCGAACGGGAAGCACAGGTGTTTCTCGACGGGGGCGTGCTCCGGGTCCATTGGGACCCGGCGACCGGGCGCGTCTCCCTCACCGGGCCGGCGGCCCTTGTTTTCGAGGGGGAGGTCTTCCTGTAAGGGACGGGCCCCAAAAGTTTTCGTGCCGGTGTGGGAACCTCCTCGGGCGTCTCCCTGCAGGTGCTCAACCGCGCGGCTGACTCGTCTGAGGTTTCACGTACCCCCACTCGACGAGCCTCTTGTAGCAATACTCGGCGACGGGGCCTCGCTGTACCTTCTGCAGGACCGCGACATAGGCCCGCGCCGCTTCCTCCCGCCGCCCCAGGGCCTCGAAGTTGCGCCCGCGGTAGAAGGTGACCTGGGGCTGGTCGGGCACCAGTTTTTCCGCCGCGTCCAAATGGCTCAGGCTCTCTCCGTGCTTCTCGAGGTCGAAGGCGAGGGCGCCGGCCACGTACCGGGCCTGGTAGAGGCCGGGGTACAGACCCACGGCTTTCTCCGCCGAGGCGTAGGCGTCCTCCTTCTTTTCCGACTGGGCCTCGACAACGGCCTTGTGGACCCAGATCAGGGCCTGGTCGGGGGCGAGGCGCGCGGCCTCGTTGAGGAGGCCGAGGGCTTCCTGGTTCTTCTTGGCGGCGAGTGCCTTGCGTCCCTCGTCCATCTTGGCGTAGGCGGGGGCGACGGCCCGGAGCCGCTCGGTGGAGCGCCGGAAGGGCTCTTCGCCGAGGGCTTCCCGGGTCCGCAGGGAAGCCGGGGCACCCGCGGCCATCTGGCGGACCGTGGCCAGGCGCTCGGAGGAGAGGGGGTGGCTCGCGAAGAGGGTCTCCACGGCCGAGGGCTCCCGGTCATGGGCCGCCTGGAGGATCTCCATGGTCTGGACCAGGCCCTCGGGGTTGTACCCGGCCTGGGTCATGTACTGGAAGCCCAGGTCGTCTGACTCCCGCTCCTGATCCCGGCTGTACTTGCTGAGAACCAGGTTGCTGGCCAGCAGGCCGCCTTGGGCGAGCAGGTCCCCACCCTGGACGTTGGCGGTCTGGAGGACCGCGACTCCGGCCGCAGTGGCGAGTCCGACAAGCACCTGGCGGGTGTAGCCCGCGGCCCCGTGGCGTGCGGTCACGTGGCCCACCTCGTGGCCGAGCACCCCGGCCAACTGGGCCTCGTTGGACATCCGGTTCAGGAGTCCCCGGGTGATGGAGATCTTCCCGCCCGGCAAAGCGTACGCGTTGATCTCCGAGCTGTTCACCACGTTGAACTCGTAGGCCAGGTCGGGCCGGTGGCTGACACGGCTGAGGCGTTCGCCCACCGCCTGCACGTAGGCCTGGAGTGCCGGGTCGTGGAAGAGCCCTTCCGACATCTGGGTGTAGAGGGGATAGGCCTCTTCCCCCATCCGGATCTCCTGGGGCTCGCTCATCAAGGAGAACTGCTGGCGCCCGGTGACCGGGTTGACGGCGCACCCGGACAGGAGGATCATCGCGAGCCCCAGGAGCTGCACGACCCGCAGTGAGAACTTCCAGCGAGATGTCTGTCTCATCCTCACCCGTCCCTTTCCTGCAGGCCCGCGACGTCGCCCTCCGCTACGCGGCGCTCGAACGCTGCGTGCGGCGGCAGATCGACCTGCTGCTGGGCGCCAATCGCCCTCCGGGAGGCAAGTTGCTCCACGAGGTCCGGCGGCTCGAGGAGCTCGGGCCGCAGGGCCTGGAAGCCATCGACCGGGAGGTGCTGGAAGCGCTCCACAGAGCCGAGGTCCTGACCGGGCGCGGGCGTATCGCGCAGTTTGATCCTACCCCGCACCCAGAGGGCCGACAAGGGCCCCTGAGAGGAAATCCATGAAGACCCGGACCCCTGCCCCATTGCCCCCGAGCCTCTCCTTCCGGAAGAAGTACCAGGGCCTCATCGGGGTTCGCTCGAAGATGCCCATTCGCGACACGTCGGTGCTTTCCCGCCTCTACACCCCTGGGGTCGGGGCGTGCTGTCTGGCCATCGCGGACGACGAGGACGCCTCCCTCGATCTCACCTGCCGGGGCGACAACGTCGCACTGGTCACCGACGGCTCCGCCCTGTACGGCCTGGGCGATGTGCCGTCCCTGGCCGCGCTGCCCATGCTCGAGGCCCGGGCCGTGCTCTTCAAGACCTTCGCCAACGTCGACGCGTTCCCCCTCGCCCTGACGACCAAGGACGCCGACGAGATCACCGAGCTCGTCCGCCTCCTCACCCCCACCTTCGGCGGCGTGGTCCTCGACGACATCCGGGCCCCGAAGTGCTTCTCCGTGGAGTATCGGCTCCGAAGGGCCCTACCGGTGCCGGTGCTCGACGGGGACCAGCACGCGACCGGCATCGCCGTGGCGGCCGCCCTGCTCAACGCGCTCAAGACCGTGGGCAAGACCCTGCCGGAGGTGAAGATCGTCATCGCGGGGGCCGGCGCTTCCGGCACGGGCACCGCCCGGCGCCTGCTCCGCCTCGGGGCGCGCAACGTGATCCTGTGCGACACCAAGGGGGTCATCCATCCCCAGCGCATGGAGAACATGAACTGGGCGAAGACGCTGCTGGCCCGTCGCACCAACTCCGGGCGC
>CAZYJP010000399.1:0-2602 GCA_964647795.1 uncultured Thermodesulfobacteriota bacterium | reverse complement strand
ATCCCCCCGCAGGAGGGGCGCCCCCCCCTTGGCCACCATCACCGGATCCACGACGAGCCTCTCCACGGGTCGGCGCGCCAGGACCCGGGCGACGGCCTCGATGATCTCGGCAGAGAAGAGCATCCCCGTCTTGGCCGCGTCGGTCCCGATGTCGGAGAGCACGCTCTCGAGCTGCGCCTCCACGGCCTCCGGTGCCAGCGGGAACACCCCCTGGACTCCCAGGCTGTTCTGGGCCGTGACCGCGGTGACCACCGAAGACCCGTGGCAGCCCAGGAGGGCAAAGGTCCGCAGGTCGGCCTGGAGGCCGGCACCGCCCCCGGAGTCGGACCCGGCGATGGTGAGAGCGCGGGGCGGAGTGATGGCGGTCATCGGGACCTCCGTAGGGTGCGGTGTGGGGTTGCGGGTTGGGAATCATGGGACGTATGGGACCCATGGGACGAATGGGCAGAAACACCGTCGGCCGCGGCCCTTCGGTGACCTTTTCTCCCATGGGTCCCATACGTCCAATAGGGCCCATCAAGCCCGAAACCCAGGGCTCCCTGCCCCACGCGCTTCCTGCATGGCCCGGCAATCGGCACAAGACCGGTGGCCGGCGTCCGGAGCGTGGAAGAGGGACCCGAGGACGGCGGCGGCAACGGCCCGGCCTAACCGGTCCGCCGGGGCGGAACCCGGGACCTCCTCGTCGGCAAAGGCGAGTCGGGGAAACGCAAGTGGGCGCATGGGCCGGCAGGCGGCCCTGCGGGGGGCGGGAGAGGGTCGAGAGGTGTCCTGCTTCCCTACGCCGGCATTACCCGGGTCAGGTTCCAGGGGTCGTCCCGGTCGGGACTCTCAGCGCGTGCGCCCCCAGCAGGGTTCCCTACTCCTCCGAAGAACGGCTCGGGTGTGGCAAGAGGTCAGCCTCCTCGCTCCGGCCGGCAACGCGGCCCCAGCGGCTCCACCGAGAGTCCCCGGTGGCTTCGCACCCCCGGCAGGGGTCGACCTCGGGTCCGCTCTCGGTCGTCGTGTTCCCCAGGCTTCGTAGCCCATCCGGTGCCCCGCCGTCAAGCGCCTCGGCCCCGCAGTCCTAGCCCCCCGGATCCATCCTCCGAGGGCCAGGGCGCCCGGGCGTCCTGTCGCGCCGGTCCGCCCAGGCCGCCGCGCAGCGGGTTACGAGACCATCGAGTCTCGGGAACTCCGGCCGCCCCCTCTCCCCGAGGTGCTCCTCCAGGGTGCGGAGAGCGGCCCCCGCGTGCTCCAGAAAGTCCGGCTTCCCCAGCCGCCCCCCGAGCTTGCCGAAGGCCCCCAGGGCCTGGAGGAGCCGGAAGGCACCAAGGGCGAACCACCCGTCCTCGGTCCAGCCCCCTGCCGCCCCGAGGCGGGCCAAGTGCTCCTGGTATCGGGCCAGGAGCCGGCGACGCAGGGGCGGGGGGTGGGCGGCGTAGGGGTCGAGGATCAAAGCTGCGGCGTCGTAGGCCAGGGGGCCGGGCCGTGCGCCCTGGAAGTCGATCAGGGCCGGGCCTTCCGGGGTGAGCTGGACGTTTCGGCTCTGGAAGTCCCGGTGGAGGAAGAAGCCGGACGGGGCGGAAGCCCCGAGGGCAGCCAGGCGTTCGAGCTCGCCCCGGTAGCCCGGCGGCACCTCGAGTCCCAGGACACCCTCGGCAAACTCCCGGGCGAAGTACAGACCCTCGGCCTCCACCATGAGGTGGGGTCCGTAGGGTGCCGGGGCGAAGCCGACACCGAGGTCGAACCCCTCGGCCCCGAGGACCTGCATGCGCGCCAGAAGCTCCAGCACCGGATCGTAGAGGGTGAAGGGGTCTGCCCCGGGCTCCCGCAGCGCGCCGAACAGGCTTCGGTCACCAAGATCCTCCAGCAGGATCCAGCCGCGGGCCTCGTCCACCCCGTACACCCGGGGCACCCGGATGGCCCGCTCGTCCAGGTGGCGGGCAATGCGCACGGTGGCGGCGTTCTCGGCAGGATCGGGGCCCACCAGGAGGACGTAGGTCCGGCCCGCCCCTTGCACCCGGAAGAAGCGCCGGGCCGAGCCGTCTCCGTGGAGGGGCGCCACCGACCGGATCGGCCCCGAGCTCCGGAGGAGGGGCTCGATCTCGCCGGCTCGCGGGATCACGAGATCGCGGCCCGGAAACCGAGTGCCTCCCGCAGCCCAGCGACCCGGGCCCCCGCCTCCCCCAGACGCTCCGAAGGCACGCCCTGTGCCAAACGTTCCGTGATCCGAACCGCGTCAATCTCCGGTCGGAGCATCCGTCCGTAGACGAGAAGGTCACACCCCGCACGCACGGCGCGCACCGCCACGTCCTCGGGGGACCCGAGGCCGGCCAGGGCGCCCATCTCCATGTCGTCGGAGATCACGACGCCGTCGAACCCCAACCTTTCCCGCAGGACTCCCTGGAGCCAGGACCGGCAGAGGGTCGCAGGGGAGGCCGACACGGCCGGGCACAGGAGGTGGCCGGCCATGACCAGCGGGACGCCGGCCCCGATGGCGGCGCGGAAGGGAACCAGGTCACAGCGCTCGAAGAGTCCCAGGGCCTTGTCGATCCGGGGGAGTTCCCGGTGGCTGTCCGCCCGGGCCGAGCCGTGTCCCGGAAAGTGCTTGGCGCAGGGGAGG
>CAZYJP010000398.1:0-2612 GCA_964647795.1 uncultured Thermodesulfobacteriota bacterium | reverse complement strand
GGGCGCCCTGGACGTCGATGTCCAGGAGGACGTCTTCCCCCGCCTCCAAACGAGCCTTCAGGACCGGAAAGCTCGTACCGTAGAGGTTGCCGTGGACCTCCGCCCACTCGGCGAACGCGCCCTCCCCGATCATGGCCTCGAAGGCCGGGCGGTCCACGAAGTGATAATCGACCCCGTCCGTCTCACCCGCCCGCGGCGAGCGGGTCGTGTGGGACACGCTGAAGCCGAGCCGGCCCACCCGGGAGCGGACCTCCCGCACCAGGGTCGACTTGCCCGCCCCCGACGGGGCGGAGAGCACCAGCGGAATGCCGGGGGACATCGCGGGCTCCTACTCCCACTCGATCGTGGCCGGCGGTTTGGAGGAGATGTCGTAGACGACCCGGTTGACACCCGGGACCTCGTTGATGATCCGGTTCGAGATGCGCGCGAGGACCTCGTAGGGCAGGCGGGACCAGTCGGCGGTCATCCCGTCCAGCGAGTTCACGGAACGCACCGCGATCACGTCCTCGTAGGTCCGCTCGTCCCCCATCACGCCCACCGTCTTCACGGGCAGCAACACGCAAAAACTCTGCCAGACGCTCTTCTGGAGGCCGTCCCGGGCGATCTCGTCCCGGACGACGGCGTCCGCCTCCCGGAGCACCGCCAGCCGCTCGGCCGTCACCTCCCCCAGGATACGGATCGCCAGCCCGGGGCCGGGGAAGGGGTGGCGGCCGATGATCTCCTCGGGGAGCCCTAGCTCCCGCCCCACCTCCCGCACTTCGTCCTTGAAGAGCTCGCGCAGGGGCTCGATGAGCTTCAGTTGCATCCGCTCCGGCAACCCTCCCACGTTGTGGTGGCTCTTGATGGTGGCCGAGGGGCCCTTGAAGGACACGCTCTCGATCACGTCCGGGTAGAGGGTGCCCTGGGCGAGCCACTCGACCTTGCCCAGTGCCTGGGCCTCCCGCTCGAAGAGGTAGATGAACTCGTTCCCGATGATCTTGCGCTTCTGCTCCGGTTCGGTGACCCCCCGCAGCTTCTCCAGGAAGAGCTCCGCCGCGTCCACGTGGCGCAGGTTCAGGTGGAAGTGGTCGCGGAACGTGCGCACCACCTTGTCGGCCTCACCCTTCCGGAGCACGCCGTTGTCCACGAAGACGCAGGTGAGCTGCTCCCCCAGGGCCCGGTGGAGGAGGAGCGCCACCACCGAGGAGTCGACCCCGCCGGAGAGGGCGCAGATCACGTGGCCGTTGCCCACCTTGGCCCGGATCTCGGCCACCGACGCCTCGATGAAGGAACCCATCGTCCACGTGGGCTCCAGTCCGCAGACGTCGAAGAGGAAGTTTTCGATCAGCTCGGTGCCCCGGGGGGTGTGGACCACCTCGGGGTGGAACTGGACCCCGTAAAAAGGCTTCTCCCGGTGGGACATGGCCGCCACCGGAGAGTTGTCGCTGTGGGCCAGGGGCCGGAAACCCGGGGGGAGTGCCTCGATCCGATCGCCATGGCTCATCCACACGGGTACCGGCCCGCCGCCGAAGCCCCGGAGGATGCCCTCGGGCTCGTCCACGGTGAGGTGGGCCAGGCCGTACTCGCGCTGGACGCCCCGGGCCACCCGGCCGCCCAGCAGATGGGTCATGAGCTGCATGCCGTAGCACACCCCCAGCACCGGCACCCCCAGCTCGAAGAGCCCGGCGTCCGCCAGGGGCGCCCCGGGGTCATACACACTGGAGGGGCCGCCCGAGAGGATGATCCCCCGAGCTCCGAAGCCCCGGATCTCTTCCAGAGTCACCGTGCAGGGATGGATCTCGCAGTAGACCCGGCTCTCGCGCACCCGGCGGGCGATGAGCTGGGTGTACTGGGAACCGAAGTCCAGGATCAGCACCTTCTGGTCGTGGATATCCGACATGTCGGTCGCCCGCTGTCTGTGGTCGGTGGTCGGCTGCCCGCTTCTTTCGCCCTTCCCTCGTTCGAGCTCAGCGCACGAACCCGATTCCCCCCGGTGCGGCCGGACCTGCGCCCCGCCCCATGCGCCTCGCACCGTGCCCCTCGCTCTGAGCCCTATGCTTCAGGCCCGTTCACCCCGCCTCGACGCGGTAGTTCGGGGCCTCCTTCGTGATGATCACATCGTGAACGTGGCTCTCCCGGAGCCCTGCCGGCGAAATCTGCACAAAACGGGCGTTTCGGCGGAGCTCGTCGATGCTGCGGCTGCCGGTGTAGCCCATTCCGGCCCGGAGCCCCCCCACGAGCTGGTACACGTTGGCCGATACCGGGCCCCGGTAGGGCACCCGGCCCTCGATGCCTTCGGGGACGAGCTCCGACTCGTCCCTCACCCCCTGAAAGTACCGGTCACGGCTGCCCTTGGCCATCGCCCCCACCGAGCCCATGCCCCGGTACACCTTGTAGGAGCGGCCTTGGAAGAGGATCAGCTCCCCGGGGCTCTCCTCGGTGCCCGCCAGGAGGCTGCCCACCATCACCGCCGCAGCCCCGGCTGCAATCGCCTTGGTGACGTCGCCCGAGTGCTTCACGCCCCCGTCGGCGATCACCGGTACACCCCTGGGGTCCGCCACCCGGGCCGCCTCGGCCGCCAGTCTGCCGCTCACGGTCAATCGCGGTCGCCTGGGTATTGATCCAACAGGTGA
>CAZYJP010000397.1:0-2614 GCA_964647795.1 uncultured Thermodesulfobacteriota bacterium | reverse complement strand
TCCCACCCGGAACCCCGAGGTCTTGTTCCTGTGGGAGCGGGCTCCCGGCCGCGACTTCGGCCGAAGGCCGTCTCCGCTCCTCACACCTTTCGTTTGAGAACCCAGCATCACAGGCACTCTTGCATCATCGTAGTCCCAGCGGGCCCTCAGCCCCTCAGCTTCTTCAGGGTCCGCAGTCGCAGGGCGTTGAGCTTGATGAAGCCGGTGGCGTCGGCCTGGTCGTAGACCGTGTCGGCCTCGAAGGTGGCCACTTCGGGGTCGAAGAGCGTCTTGGGGCTCTTGCGGCCGACCACGGTGCAGTTGCCCTTGTACAGTTTGAGGCGAGCCGTGCCGGTGACCTCGCGCTGCGTCCCGTCCATGAACGTCTGCAGGGCCTCGCGCTCCGGGGCGAACCAGAAGCCGTTGTATACGAGCGCGGCGTACCGGGGCACCAGGGAGTCCCTCAGGTGCAGCACCTCGCGGTCCATGGTGAGGCTCTCCACCGCCTTGTGGGCGGCCCGCAGGATCGTGCCGCCGGGAGTTTCGTACACCCCCCGGCTCTTCATGCCCACGAAGCGGTTCTCCACGATGTCCACCCGCCCCACCCCGTGGCGTCCGCCGAGCTCGTTCAGGCGGGCCAGGAGAGCCGCCGGGCCCAGGCGCTCGCCGTTCACCGCCACGGCGTTGCCCGAGTCGAGCTCCACCTCCGTGTATTCCGCCCTGTCCGGGGCTCTTTCGGGGCTCACGGAGAGCAAGAACATGTCTTCGGTCGGCTCCCGCCACGGGTCCTCCAGGATGCCGCCCTCGAAGGAGATGTGCAGCAGGTTCCGGTCGCTGGAGTACGGCTTGGCCTTGGTGACCGGCACCGGGATGCCGTGGTTCTTCGCATACTCCAGCAGAAGCTCCCGGGAGTTGAGCTTCCACTCCCTCCAGGGGGCGATGATCCGGATGTCGGGTTGCAGCGCGTACGCCGTGAGCTCGAAGCGCACCTGGTCGTTGCCCTTCCCCGTGGCGCCGTGGGAGACCGCGTCGGCCCCCTCCATCTCGGCGATCTCCACCAGGCGCTTGCCGATCAGGGGCCGGGCGATGGAGGTGCCCAGGAGGTAGGAGCCCTCGTACACGGCGCCGGCCCGGAACATGGGAAAGACGAAGTCCCGGACAAACTCCTCCCGAAGGTCTTCCACATAGATCTTCGAAGCGCCCGTCTTGCGGGCCTTCTCCTCCAGGCCGGTGAGCTCCGCGCCCTGGCCCAGGTCCGCCGCGAAGCACACCACCTCGCACCGGTACTCCTCGATGAGCCACTTGAGGATCACCGAGGTGTCGAGCCCCCCGGAATAGGCCAGGACGACCTTCTTGACCTTCTTCTTCGCCATGGTGGGTTCCTTATGAGTTGTCCGTTGGAGTTGCGTGTTGGGGACCCATGGGACCCATGGGACGGGGGCTCATCCCCTCGGCCCACCCCTCACGCGTCACTGCCTTCCCAGCAGCGTAACCAAGATCGCCTTCTGCACGTGGAGGCGGTTCTCGGCCTCGTCCCAGACGGCCGACTGGGGCCCCTCGAGCACGTCGGCAGAGACCTCCTCCCCCCGGTGGGCCGGGAGGCAGTGGAGGAAGATCGCCGACGGATCGGCGGCCGCCATGACCGCGGCGTCCACCGTGTACCCCTGAAATACCCGGGCCCGGGCCTCCTGCTCCTCTTCCTGGCCCATGGAGGCCCACACGTCGGTGTTCACCGCGTGCGCGCCGGCAGCGGCTTCCCGCGGGTCCGCCACGACGGCCACGTCGGCGCCGGCTGCGTGGGCTGTCTCCAGGACCTCGTGCGCTGGTCGATAGCCCTCGGGGCAGGCCAGGCGAAGGCGAAACCCCAGGGCCGAGGCGGCGTTGATCCAGGAGTGGGCCATGTTGTTCCCGTCGCCGATCCACGCCGCCTGCAGGCCTTCGAGGGTTCCGCGCCGCTCCAGCACCGTGAGGAGGTCCGCCATGACCTGACAGGGGTGGAAGACGTCGGTCAGCCCGTTGATGATCGGCACGCCCGACCAGCGGGCGAGCTCTTCCAGGAGCTCCTGGGAAAAGGTCCGCACCATCACCCCGTCCACGTAGCGGGAGAGCACACGGGCGGTATCCGGCACCGGCTCTCCCCGGCCGATCTGGGTGTCCCGGGGGGAGAGGAAGAGGGCGTAGCCTCCGAGCTGGAACATCCCCACCTCGAACGAGACCCGCGTGCGGGTCGAGCTCTTCTCGAAGAGCATGGCCAGGGTCTTCCCCTCGAGGAGCCGGTGGGGCTCCCCCCGAGCCTGGCGGGCCTTGAGGTCTCGAGCCAGATCGAGAATGGCCACGAGCTCCTCCCGGTTGCAGTCGGTCAGGCGGAGGAAGTGACGGGGCATGGTCTGCTCCTTCGGAGCGGCGAGGCTCCGCGGGCCGGTCACAGGGTTTCGAGCACTTCCCGCACGGCGGCGAGGAGCGCGTCGATCTCCTCCCGCTCCACGATGAGCGGCGGTGCGAGGCGAAGCACCCCGTCGCCCGCGGTTCCCGTCAGAAAGCCCCGTTCCAGGAGCTCCCGCACGACGTGGGCCGCCGGGTACCCCTGGGCGAATTCCACGCCCACCAGGAGTCCGCGCCCCCGCACGCCGACAAC
>CAZYJP010000396.1:0-2616 GCA_964647795.1 uncultured Thermodesulfobacteriota bacterium | reverse complement strand
CATGCGTCGCCCCTACATGCCGGGCGGTCCCCCCGGCCGGGGGTCCTCGGGCCCCGGCGTTCCGCCGTAGGGGCGACGCATGCGTCGCCCCTACATGCCCCGACCCATTCCGAACCGGAAGAGGCTGAAGTCGTAGCGAACCGGGTCGGCCGGGTCGTACCGGCGCAGGGATCGGGTGATCTCGCACGCGGTCTTCCAGTCGGCCGCCTTCCGGACGGTGAGCCCCAGTGTGCGCCCGACCCGAGCCACGTGGGTATCCAGGGGCACCACGAGCCGTGCCGGATCCACCACCCCGGCCCAAAACCCCGGGTCCAGGGCGTCCTTGCGCACCATCCATCGGAGATAGAGGCACAGCCGCTTGGACGCCCCTCCCCGGGCCGGTGACGGGAGGAAGTGGCGCACCGGGTGGTGCGCCGGTACCGATCGGCTTCGGAGAAGGGGGCGGGGGTCGCCGCGGAGCACCTCCTCGGCGAAGGCGGTCAGCGCCGGGGCGATCTCCCCCCCAGGATCGCCGACGAGGAATGCTCGGAGCAAACTCCCGCGGCGGTCGAGGACCTGCCGGAGGAGATGCAGGAAGACCGCCAGATCTCTCTGTTTGTGAAAGCGATAGGCGAAGCCCGCCGCCAGGTCGAAGAGCCCCCGGGGGCTGCTGGATGCCACAAGGGCGGCGGGGTGAGGGCCCAGGGCGGAGAAGACCCCCTCCAGGGTCGTCATGATCTGCCCGACCTGTCCGTACGCCAGGGACGCGGCCACCAGACCGGCCACCTCTCCGTCTGCCGGGTCAAGGTACCTGCGGGCGAACACCAGGGGATCCGGGTGGAGGTTCTCGGACCGGTGGTGCTGGCGGTAGAGGTCTTCGAGAAACTCCCCCAGACCGCCCCCGCCGGCGGCCGGTCTGCCGTCTGGGTCTGGCATCGTTACCCTCCGTCGGGCGGATAATCCGGGGGGACCTTGGCCTTTGATTCCGCCGGCCGGGCCTGTACACTGTCGACTCGTGCCAGGGAACCCCTGCAGGCGAGAAGGCGGCAAGCGCCGGCCGATCGCCGCCGAAAAGGCCCTGCCCTGGCCCCCAGCCGTATTCCAAGCCCGGAAAGGCAAGGCTTCGACGATGAAGAGATGGTATCACCTGGTCTTCGTGGCTGTCTGCGCGGTCGTCTTGGGAGTGCTCCTGCTCGCCCCGAAAGTGTCCACACCCCGCCTCCCGGCCGACGACAACCACGAAGACCGGCGCGATTACGCGCGGTGCCCCCAGTGCCACGGCGCCGACTCCGACGTCCCCATGCCCAGCGACGGTGAGAAGCCCCACTTCCTCCCGGACGGCGCCCTGCGCACGGAGTTCGTGAAGTGCTACATGTGCCACAGGCCCCAGGAGAGGTGACTCCGGCCCTTCCCTGACCGCGGCGGTCCAAAGCGGTACCTCATTCGTTCCCGAGGGACTCCCGGCCGCCGACCACCTCGCGGACCACCGAGGTGGCGAAGGTTCCGGCGGGGCAGGTAAACGACAGCCAACACCCGCCCTCCGCGGCCTCCGCCGCCCCACCTCGGAGCGCTGCGCGCAGGGGGCGGCGCGCTCCCGTCTCTCGGCCGAAGAGTTCCTCCCCCAGTCCGAGAGCCTCCAGAACGGAGCTCTCCGCCGCCCCAGCAACACCGCTCGGGCGGACCATCTTCCGGCCGTGCATGGGGCCGGTGGGACTGACCTGGAAGGCTCCCACCCGCTCGGAGTCCGTCGCGGGATCCACGCACAGGAAGAGGCCTCCCGAGTCCTCCCTCCGGAGCACATCACCCTCCAGAGCGAGCTCGAAGTTGCCCTCTTCCACGCGCCTTGCCAGCACCTCGTTGAACACCCGCGACTGAAGGGCGGAGACCAGCAGGTCGCGTTTCCAGCGGCCCACCCGCATCCGCCCCAGGAGCACCGAGAGGCCTTGGACCGGATTGTCTCCCCGGGCGCCGAACCGTTGGGGGCCGAAGTAGTTGGGGACCCCGCGCTGGGAGAGCACCTCCAGGATCGTAGCCGCGGCTTGGGAGTTCGCGCCCTCCAACCACACGCGAAAGCAGTTTCCGGCCAGATGGCCGAGACGCAGCTTGTTCCGGTGGCGGGAGGCACGGATCACCCGTGCGCCGACAGCCTCGAAGGCCTCCGCCGCTCCCGCCTCGTCCCGGCCGGTAACGGTGAACCCCTGAACCGAGACGCAGGCTTTGTCCTTCATGCCCGCGTACCCGACCGCTGCCGGGGAGACCCCCAGGCGCCCAGCCACGGCGACCGCGAGCTCCCGGGTCGCCATCCCGACCTTCTCGACGACGAGCGCCGCATGCTCCCCATCCCCGGAGAAGGGGTAGAGGGGCACCTCCTCCACCCGGAACGTTTCGGGGGAAGGGACCCAATTCCCCCCCGCAGCGGGACCCGTCCACAGGTACGGGTAGTCGAAGTCCCCATAGGGCGCGGCCTCTAGGCGACAGCGCAGAGAGGCTTCCGGATCGCTCAAGGGGATCTCCCTTCCCACGGGTTTCGGTAGACGCCCCCGCCGGGCGCATGCAGAGACGGCAAGAACGGGCATGGGTCGTCCATGCCCGACCGGAGAGGAGGGCCGCCGCCGGGGGAGAGCACCCGCCTTCGCG
>CAZYJP010000395.1:0-2617 GCA_964647795.1 uncultured Thermodesulfobacteriota bacterium | reverse complement strand
TCTCCTCCTGCTCCCGTTCGCGGTCCTCTCCCTGCTGGTCGCGGCCGCCCCTGCGGCCGCGGGGAGCTACCGGGAGCTCCTTCGGGAGTGGGAAGGCTACGAACCGCCGGCCATACCGCGCACGTTGCACCGGGATACCCCGGCCCCGGCCGACACCGACCACCCCGGGGAAGAGGAGTTCCGCGCTCAGCTCCAGGGGCTCACCGAGGCCCGGGTCCGGTGGGAAGCGGCCCTGGAGGCCCCGGATCCACGGGCTTCGTTCTTCGTGCCGGACCCTGCCCGGGTGGAGCGGCTGAGCCGGCTGTCGGCCGAGCCGGGAGGGGTAGAGGCGGCCGTGGCGGAGACCCTCGACCTGGAGGACCTGGAGGTCCTGACGCTCCTGCGAAATCCCGGCGTCGCCGCCCGGGAGCGGGAGTTTCGGGCTTCGTTAGAGGCCTACGGGCAGGTGGCGAACCTGGACGAGGTGTTGCGCCAGTACGCCGTGCTCACCGCGGGCCTCATGACGGGAGTGGGGGGCATGGAGGATCCGGAGAGCCCGGCGGTCCTCTTCCCCTACCCGGGCGTGCTGGCCCTCAAGGGGCAGGTGGCCGGGCAGGAGGCCGCCGCGGCCTGGGAAGCCCTGGAGGCCTCCCGGCGCGACGCCGTGACGGCCGCCCGGCGGGTGGCCTGGGAGCTCGCCTACCTGGACCGGGCCGAGGAGCTCACGCGGGAGATGCTGTTGCTCCTCGATCAGCTCCGAAAGACTGCCGCCGCCCGGTACTCGGCGGGGGAGACGAACTTCTCCGAGGTGCTGCGCTCGGAGATTGAGGCCGAGAAGGTGCGCGAAGAGCTTGCCACCCTGGCCGAGGAGAGAAGGAACGCCGAGGCTGAGGTGGGCGAGCTCCTGGCCCTGCCCCCCGGCACCCCCGTAGGAATCCTCGCCGTTGGGGAGCCGGCGCAGGCGGCCCCGCCTCTGGAAACCCTCTACCCCCTGGCCCGGGAGCGGCGCCAGGAGCTCCGGCGCATGGGTGCCATGGTGGGCCAGATGGAGCGGATGATCGAGATGGCCGAGACCATGGTCTACCCCCGGTTCCACCTGGAGCTCTCGACCTACCGCCGCGACGAGGTCTCCCGGGTAGGCGGGGCCGGCCCCGCAGAGGGCTCCATGGGCGGGGGCATGGGAGGAGGCGGGGACGCCGGCGGGGCCCCGAGCTTCCCCGAGTCCACCGAGGCTTCCATGGGAGCCGGGTTGCCCCGGATGCCCTGGTACGGCACCCAGGAGGTCTACCTGCGCGAGGCACGCCAGCGGCTCGCGGCCCTGGGCAAGGAGCTGGAGATGGAGGAGTCGACCACGGCCCTGCGGGTCCGGGAGGCCTGGTTCGGCCTGGACCGGGCGCTTCGCGAAGAGGCCCTCTTCTCCGACGGGGTCCTGCCCCTGACCCGGGCGGCCTTGGAGGCGGCCACCCGGGGCTACGCCGCCGGCCAGGTGATGTTCGCTGATGCCCTCATGACCTACGAAAGCTGGATCGAAGCCCAGCTCGCCAGGGAGCGCCGGCGGACGGACGTGGGCCGGTCCCGGGCCCAGTTGGAGGCGGCGGTGGGGGTGAGCGGGCCCTGGAAGGATCGGGATTGACTCCCCACGGGTCTAGCACGTTGGCGTCTTGCCGCGCGGGTGATTAAGAAACTGGGTGTCCACCACATGTCAGGCCGCCCTCCCACCGCGGCCGCAACCGAAAGGAGATCATCATGAAGACCACACTACAAACCGTAGCGGCCTTGGCCTTTTCCCTGGGTCTCGCCCTGCCCGGCCTGGCCCAGATGCAGCACGGCGGCGCCCACGGCGCCGGCCACGGGACGTCGGAGAAGGGCCACGATGTGGATCACCGGGAACACCTGGGCGATGAGATCCACGAGAGCATGGTGGAGGGCTTCGGCTTCTACTACCACCTCGTCGACAACGTCGCTCGGATGGAAGAGATGACGGATGAGATGAAGAAGGCGATGAAGGGCCACGACATGAGCCAGATGAAGCCTCACCACCTGATGCTCTACGTCGTGGACCCGGACGGGAAGCCCGTCACCGACGCGCGCCTCGGCTTCATGATCCGGGGACCCGGTGACCAGGAACAGCGGACCATGGCCACGTTCATGGACGGCGGCTACGGGGCGGACGTGGACCTGAAGGCACCGGGGACCTACGTGATCACCTCGCGGGTCGTGGCCGGGGAGAAGAACCTCGTCGACACCTTCGATTACGCGGTGAAGTAGAGCGCCGTCCCGGGGTACGCAGCACGGCGAAGGGCGAGCCAGAGGGCTCGCCCTTCGCCGTTTGGCACAGAGGCCCTGTTACGCCGTGATTCCCGTTCCGCGGCGGCGAGTTGCCCGGAATTCGGCCACCGAGTATCCTCCCGCGAGCCCCTGCCCGCTCTCTCGCCACGGAGGCCACCCTGCGATGGCCGATCCTCCCCACCGCCCGGTGATCTCCTGCAACCTGGGTATTCGACCCTGGGTCGTCGCCCTGTTGCTGGTTGCGGCCCTCGCCGGCCCGGCTTGCCCTTCCCCGGCCCAGGAGGCGGCGCCGGTCGGCCGTCCCTTGGCCGAGGAGGCTACGCCGGCCGCAGGCCTCGCCGATCTCGGG
>CAZYJP010000394.1:1689-2628 GCA_964647795.1 uncultured Thermodesulfobacteriota bacterium | reverse complement strand
GCGACCACCATGTCGCCCGGCCGCACCAGGACCCCTCCGACCGTGACCGGCCGGTTAATCGCGCCCGCCTCGATCCGACCCGGGCGCGTTCCGCCTCCCTGGTATTTCGAGTAGACGGGGATGCGCTGCACAATCAGTTCATCCGTGTCCCGGCATCCTCCGTTGGTGATCACTCCCTCCATCCCCAGGGACTTCCAATGGAGTGCGTTGTAAGAGCCGATGAAACCCGTGTTCTCGATCCCCTGCGCGTCGATCACAACCACGGTCCCCGGGCGCACGATGCGCGCGAAGAGCTCTGGAGCATAGGTCCTGTACCAGTGGTTATGCCACTTTCGGAACTCAGGATAAGGCAGCTTGCCTGCAGGCGGCTTGTTGGTGGGCAGATACTGATAGGTGACCGCCACACCGTGAACGCGATGCTCGATCTTCTCCGTGTTGTCGCGCCACAGGGGCCGGATGGTCTTGTCCATCACGCCCATGTCCTGAAGCCCGACGGCCTGCATCGCGTCGATCACATCCGTGGTGCGGAGTCCCTCGTACCGCTTCACCAGCGGCATCGGGTCTTCGCCGGAGCGGTCTTCGTATACCAGGAGGTTGGCGCCGCGGCGCAGTTCTTCATCGGTGAGGCCGGAGGTCTGCGCAGCGGCCAGGCTCGCCAGCAAGAAAACCACGCCGGCCGCTTCGATCCTCCATCTCGGAAATGTTCCGTGCATTTTCGTCTCCTCTCTTCCCCGGGTCCGGGCGTGCCCGGACCACGCGTTCTGCTAACCTAATTCTACGGAGCAATCTTGATGCAAGCACCCCCTACCTACGATGATGTGAACCTCCTTCTCCGCCTCTACGAGTTGCGACGCGAGGAGAGGCTCCGTACGGCGCGACGGTGGTTCGAGACCTCTTTCAAGGCGGGCTCGCCGGAAGAGTTCCACGTCCTCTGTCCGC
>CAZYJP010000394.1:0-1679 GCA_964647795.1 uncultured Thermodesulfobacteriota bacterium | reverse complement strand
GCCCGGCTCGGAGGAAGACGCCTATTTCCGCATGGTGGTCGGCTACTGGGAGATGGTCTCCTCGTTCATCACCTCCAACGTTCTCAACCGGGAGCTCTTCTTCCAGACTGGAGAAGAGCTGCTCGCCGTGTGGGAGAGGATCCGCGATCTGGTGCCGCCGGCCCGTGCGGCCTACAAGAACCCGAACCTGGTGAGGAACCTGGAGGAGGTGGCCAAGGCTTACATCCAGTGGATGGACCGGCGGGCGCCCGAGGCTTACGCTGCTTTCGCCGCCCGGATCCGGGGAAACCTGGGAGCTGCGGGGTGAGAAGAGAGGCAGAGTTTCTCCCCGACGGTGAGGGCGTCTTGCTTTATATCGCCAAGCGCCTGCGGGAGGCCCAAGCTCTGGAAGAGGTGTTCACCAACTCTGGCGTGGATTACGTCGTCGAGGTCGATCACTACCGCGGGGGCCTGATCTTCCAAACCCTCCGCGCCGGCGCCTTCTTCTATGTACGCCCGGACGCGGCCGAGACGGCCAAGGAACTCATGAGGCGCAACGGCTACAAACCTTACGAGCCGTTCGGCTAAGCCGCACCGCCACGGCTCACTCTTCCTCTTCCTCTTCCGGCGGCCTCGGGTTGAACACAGGCAGAGTGATGACGTTGCTCACGAATACGTGCTGGGCGATGGTGAGCTGCGTCACAGGATTCGTAGGAAGGTCTGAATTGAGTTCCAGATGTATCTCGTAGACTCCCACCATGCCGGGCACCAGGCCGGCGTACAACACGTTCGCGGTCCTGCCTCCGGCCAGGGAGGAGACAAACTCAACCGGCCGGTTGAGCTCCGGCCCCTCAAACTTCCTGCCGGTATGAACCTGCTGGAGCGCTTCTTCGGGCTCAATCAGCCCGAGCCCAGTTGCGTAGACGATAATCGTTTCACCCGCCAACGCAGGGTTTTCATCCGTCACCAGGCTCCCGGCCTCGTTGGCACAGCACAGATCGGGAGTGGTGGGCGTAAGAATGACCTGAGCGCCTGCGCTGCCGCTGATCGAATACTCCATGCCATTGCCAGCCTCGCCCGGCTCCCGCGCCTGAAGCCGGATGCGCGTGAAAACGCCTGCCGCAAAGGCCCGCACTTTGGGATCGTTGTTGATCTCGGCGATCAGCCCGTCGCGGATATCGGCCAGCGTGTCGTCTTGTTGGACGGTGTAACTGTACTCGCGATCCTCGATGAGCACTGTAGCGACGTCGCCCGCTCTCGCCGTTCCATCCACGGAAACCGTGCCCGTGGCGAAACTGCTGTAATGGAGCGTGACGCCGGGGCGCGGGTCCGTGCCAGGCATTGCGAAGATCCCGGGGTTCTGCGGGATGATCGGAACCCCCACCGGGTTGGTCACCGTCACGAGACCGTCCGACCACCTGGTCCTGACATACGCGTTCACGCTCGTCGTATCCAGCACCTCCCAGGGGACCTGGGCGTTGATCTGGGTCGGGGAGACGTAGAGCAGCGGCGAGCGAATTCCGTCGAAGTAGACCTCCAGCCCGGCCAATTCCCTGGGCAATTCGTTCCCTTCATCCGGAGCAATAGCCGTCTGGTCGGTGAAATTCTCGCCCACAATGGAAACCAGGGTGCCCGGTGCGATCATTGCCGCATCCCCTCCACCGGTCAGCAGGAGTCCGGCGGTTC
Source organism: uncultured Thermodesulfobacteriota bacterium (assembly GCA_964647795.1). GTDB lineage: Bacteria > Desulfobacterota > Deferrisomatia > Deferrisomatales > JACRMM01 > JBFLZB01. The sequence goes on along the minus strand of CAZYJP010000394.1, from coordinate 14 downwards.
CCACCAGCAGCTCG
>CAZYJP010000393.1:0-2628 GCA_964647795.1 uncultured Thermodesulfobacteriota bacterium | reverse complement strand
CGCTCCAGCTCCTGGCCCCCGGCCGCCGGGCCGATATCTTCCAGGCCCTGGCGTTCGGGGCCGGCGGTCTCCCCGGTTCTGTCGTGGGCCTGGCCGGCAGACCGGTGGTCCTGACTGCGGCAGGGATGGCGGTTGCGGTGAGCTCGGCCCTGGTCCCGGCCGGCGGCCTCCCGGAGGGAGAGACCCGGGCCGTGCTTCTGCTCGGTGCCGCCCTCCTCGGCCTGGGGGTGTTTTCTCTCGCCGCCCCCGCACCCTTCGAATCGGCGGAAGCCGACGGATTCCCAGGGAGGACGAGATGTCGAGGAAAACCGTCGTCACCGTGATCGGCCAGGACCAGGTGGGGATCGTGGCCCGCGTCGCCACCTGCCTCGCCGACAACCGCGTCAACATCGAGGACATCAACCAGAAGATCCTGGGGGGGACGATCTTCGCCATGACGCTCCTGGCCGACGCGGCCGGCTCCCCGGTCGACCTGCCCGAGCTCGCCCGCCGGCTCCAGGCATCGGTGGAGGGCCTGGGCCTCAAGGTCATGGTCCAGGACGCCGAGGTCTTCCGCTACATGCACCGGGTGTGAACCAGGCGGGCCCCCCTGCACCCGGTGTGGATGAGTGCGAAGCGCTCCAGACGCGTTCCGGGGGAGGAGGCCGGGGGCAACCCCTGCGGCGACGAGGATCGGGCTGACACCGGCTCGTGACCGCCGATCCCGTACTCGGGGCCGGGCCTACCGGGCGGGCGCTACCTCGCCATCAGGTGCCCCACGGCCTTGCCCAGGCCCTCGAGGGTCAGCTCGAACATGGGGATGACGTCGGCAATGAGGCCGACGGTGCGGGTGTAGCTCCACATCGGCTGCTCCACCGGGTTGAGCCAGACCGTGTGGCGGAAGGTGTGGGCCAGCAGCTTGAGTTGTTCGATGCTCGGCGGCCCACTGCGCTCCTCGACGTGGATGGAGCCGTTGGGGGCCAGGAGCTCGTGGGCGGCCATGCTGGCGTCACCCACGAAGATCAGACGGGTCTCCGGGTCGAGGCGCGTCATCTCGACCACGGTGTGGGGCTTTCGGTAGCGCGCCGGGTCTTCCCACAGGGTGCTGTAGACGGTGTTGTGAAAGAAGTAGGTCTTGAGGTCCTTGAACTGGGCCCGGGCGTAGTCGAAGAGGGTCTGCACCACCGGGATGTGCGGCTCCATCGACCAGCCGCCGTTGTCGATGGCCAGGATCACCTTGAGCCGGTCGCGAAGGCCGCGCTCGAAGACGATCTGGATCTCCCCCGCGTTCTTCATCGTCTGATAGATGGACGCGTCGATGTTGACGCGATCCTTGGGACCCTCGGGGATCATGTTCCGCAGCCGCTTGAGCGCCTCGCCGATCTGGGACCGGGTGAGGGGGCCCGACTGGGAGTAGTCCCGGTACCGGCGGTCCATGGCGACCTTAACCGCCGATTTGTTTCGGGAGACGCCCCCGACCCGCATTCCGCCGGGATGGTAACCCGAGTGGCCCACGGGCGAGTAGCCGCCGGTCCCGATCCACTTGTAGCCGCCGTGGTGCTGCTCCTTCTGCTCTTCCAGGCGCTGTTTGAAGTACTCGATCAGCTCGTCGGGGGAGAGGTTCTTGAGCTTGTCCTCGTCCACGCCCAGGGCGTCGGCCAGCGCCCTGGGGTTGTCCAGCCAGTTCTCGAGCATGGCCCGGGCCAACTCGTCCAGCGCCAGGCCCTCCACGTCCGGCAGCTCTGCGCCCTCGAAGTGGTGGGCGAAGACCTGGTCGAAGAGGTCGAAGTAGCGCTCGCTCTTCACCAGGGTGGTGCGGGCCGCCGTGTAGAAGTCGTCCAGGGACCTGACCAGCCCGCCGCTCAGGGCCTTCTGCAGGGTCAGGAACGACGTGGGGCTGACCGGGATGCCCGCGTCCTTCATCTTGTAGAAGAACTCGATGAACATGATCTCCTGTCCGGTGATGTCCCGCTAGCAGGCCGTTGAAAAACGGACTGCGGCCCGCCCCACGGATGGGGCGCCGAATCACGGAGCTTGAAAAGCGCAGTGATTTGTGAGGGTTCGAAGGGGCCGTCCCCGAGAACCCGTAGCTGAAAAGCCCAGGGAGGGGGTTTTCAGCCCCCTGCTAGAAGAGCCGGCGCCGCTTCAGGGCGTTCGCGGCCACGGCGTGGTCCTGGCTCTTCTTGAAGAGCACACCGAGGTAAGGTACGTCCCCTGCGGCGAGCTGCTTCGGCCGGAAGTCGGGATCGGCGTTCAGCGCGCGGATCCAGTTGATCAGCTCGCGGGTCGCGGGCCGCTTCTCGACGCTGTCTAGCTCGCGCAGGCTGTAGAAGGTGCCGAGCGTGTTCTCGAGGAGGCTCTCGTCCACCGCGGGGAAGTGCACGTGGAGGATCTTTCGCATCATCTTCGGGTCGGGGAAGGCGATGTGGTGGAAGTTGCAGCGGCCCAGGAACGGGTCCGAGAGGTCCTTCTTGGCGTTGGAGGTGATGACGATGACCGGCCGGTGGCGCGCGCGGACGGTCCGGTCGATCTCGATGATGTCGAACTCCATCTGGTCGAGGACGTCCAGCATGTCGTCCTGGAAGTCGGTGTCCGCCTTGTCGACCTCGTCGATCAGGAGCACCGTGCGGGCCTCGGCCGTGAAGGCCT
>CAZYJP010000392.1:0-2633 GCA_964647795.1 uncultured Thermodesulfobacteriota bacterium | reverse complement strand
GGTGACGGCGGTGTGCCCGCCTGCCAAGCCGATCAAGACGGGCACGCCGGCCAGGCTGCACGGGTTGGCCGCCGTGGTGACCCCGCCCAGGAACACGGCCCCCGCCGCAAGCCACGGACGGGTGTGAAGCCACTGGTTGGTGAGCTCGGTCAAGGGCTCCAGCATCGCGGCCCCTCAGCCCTTGCTCGGCCAGAGGTGAAGTGCGGCGAGGCGCTCCAGGATCTGTGGCGCGTCCAGGAGACCCTGGTGACGGAACACCTCGGTCCCGGCGGCGTCGAGGAAGACCAGGGTGGGGCTGAGCAGGACCCGGTACTGCTGGACCATCGCCCTCTCCCGGTCGACCAGGATGTCCCGAAACTGCACGGCGTCGCCGGTCTTCTCGGTGACCCGGCCGATCTCCTCCTTGAGCTCGACGCAGTACCGGCAGCGGCTGCCGAGACCAAACACCAGGACGGTAGGCCTGCCGAGCTCGCCCTCGTTCGCCGGGCCGCCGCCGATGCTGGGACTGCAGCCGGCGTTCACGAGAAGCAGGAGCAGTGAGAGAAACACGGCTGGGGTTCGCATGTCCACCTCGATCCTTCCGCGCGGGCGGTGCCTGGCGCTGGAAGAGGCCGCTCCCCTAGGGTAGGGGTCGGCACAGGGAGTGTGAGCGGCAGAGCCGGATCGGTCCGAGGTCCACCTTCGCGGGAGCCGTTCATGGGAAGAGCCAGCCGAAGGTGTGGCGACCATACTTCATCGGGGTGGCGAGCGACTTGACCGGGGTCAAGAGATCGCTTCCGGCAGCCGGGGCCTTCACCGTGCGCCGCTCCCGGGACCTCCCGTGCCCAGGGACGGCCGGGTGGGTCCGATCACGTAGGCGGACGGCCGTTCGACGACAGCAGGCTCTTGGGGAATCGCATTTCCGTCAGGCCTCTGGCCAGACTCGAGGGGATGCACACTTCGTGTTGCCCGGCGTCGGCTGCCGGAGTGGGCGGACCCACCCGAACGCTTGCCGGATGAAGCAAAAAGAGGCGGGTCCCTTCCGGGACCCGCCTCTCGACAGCCTGTGAAACCGTCGGTCAGACGGGGCGGACGTTCGAGGCCTGGGGGCCCTTCTGGCCCTGGGTCGCGTCGAACTCCACGGTCTGTCCCTCGGTGATGGTCTTGAAACCCTCACCCTGGATGGCGCTGAAGTGGACGAAGAGGTCGGCGCCCCCGTTCTCCGGGGTGATGAAGCCGAAGCCCTTCTGATCGTTGAACCACTTCACAGTTCCCTTTGCCATGTTCCTTGCTCCTTTTTCTCGGGATGTCGCATCCCTGGTGGTGCAACTGCGATGGTCAGAGAAGCCAGAGTGAGGATCAAAGCCTGACGCCGGAACCTTCCATCCAATTGCTGCTGCGGCGCACGATTGCGCCAAAAACGAAAGAGGAGGGGCAACGGTCGCCTCTCCCTCTTTGGAATCGCATACCGGTCCTGCTCTTGAGCGCGAAAACGTCACACGCCACTGTGATGAAAGCAGGCTACTCCCAAGGGGCGGGCCGGCACAAGAGAAATCGTGAGCACCGTCGAATTTTTCTCTCGAGAGCCAAGTGCCGCCCCCCCCGGCCCCGTGAGAAGCATTCTCCGAGAGCCCTCCGCTGCTATTTCACGAGCCGTGCCTTCAACGTGATCTCCGGCCCCGCCAGTGCCTTCGACACCGGGCAGTTCTTCTTCGCTTCCTCTGCGTGCTTTTGCAGATCGGCATCCGTCAGCCCGGGGACTTCGACCTCGGTGCTCAGCTCGATCCGCGAGATCGCCGGTCCCTCGCCCAGCTGGACCTTGGCGGTGGTGGCAACCCGGGTCGGGGTGAATCCCGCGCTCGTGAGAAGGCCCGCCAGGAACATCGAGTAGCAGCCCGAGTGGGCGGCGCCGATCAGTTCCTCCGGATTCGTCCCCTTTCCGGATTCGAAGCGCGAGGCAAAGGTATACGGGCCCTCGTAGGCGCCGCTGCCGACCCGCATCGTTCCCGCCCCCTCTTTCAGTGTGCCCTTCCATTGTGCGGATGACGTCCGAGCTGCCATGGTGTCCTCCTTGTCCAAGTGTCCGAATGGCTGCCGCGTGCGAGTGTGTGTGCAGTCATACCCCTCCCGGCGATCCCCTGCAAGCCGGTGAGTGGACAGCCGGTGTGGATCCCTTCTCCACAAACACCATCCTGTAATGAATCGTCTACGCCCGTCCGGCGTTCTGCCCCCCGGAGCTCGTCGGCCAGGCGGAACGGCTGGACAGCGGGGAGGAGGCTCTGGATGCGTGGGACCTGACGCCCGGGCATTCCCCGTGGGCCAGGCACCGGCCGCTCTTCCCTTGGCAGCCCCCTTGGCACACCCCCTCGGATGGAGTCCGGTTACTTTTTCTCCGCGCGGTAAGCCATCGGTAAGAACTTTCCGGGTATCCTTCGCCCCAAACCGGACCATCGGGCGGAGGAGGGCAGACATGACGACGCATGGATTCCAGTCGAGCTTCGTGCGGGCGATGGTGCCCCCGGCTGTCCTGGGGCGGCTCTCCCACGGGCAGGGAGCGCGCCAAACCCCGCCCCCTCCCCCCCGGGGGGCCTCCCTGTGCATGCTGGTGCCGCTGCGAAGGGTGGCATTGGCGCTCCGGACGCGTTGAGCCGGCA
>CAZYJP010000391.1:0-2648 GCA_964647795.1 uncultured Thermodesulfobacteriota bacterium | reverse complement strand
CGGATGTCCTGCGAGATCCGCATGGAGCAGAACTTCGGCCCGCACATCGAGCAGATAGGGTCGTCAAGCTGCTGAGGCGACGGCGGGCTGGCCCTGGCTCCGGCATCCAGCCAATTTGCATTCTCGCGAATCTCCACCCGAGGCGAGCTATGTGCCTGAAGATGATACTCCCGCTGCTCCTCATCTCTGGCCTATTCAACACCAGTGCCACGGCTCAGGGGCTGCCTTCTCTGGAGGAGCGGATCGTCCAAGTGAACGGCCACGACGTCCAGATCTGGACTGGTGGGCCGGACCAGCCGACGGGAGCTCCGCTCATCGTGTTTCAGAACGGCTGGAACGCGAGCGCCGACACGTGGGCACACGTTGCTCCCGAGCTCGCGAAATCCGCGCGGGTCCTCCTGTACAACCGGGGCGGCACAGGCCGATCCGAGTGGGACGGGCAGCTTCCAACGGTCGAGCACATCGGTCAGCTGCTCCGGGAGCTGCTGGACGCCATTGATGCATCTCCGCCCTACCTCCTGGTGGGTCATTCGGCGGGCGGGCCTTACATCCGCGCTTTCGCCGTGAGGCATCCGGAGTCGGTCGCCGGACTCATCTACGTTGACCCGAGCTCTTCGTGCATTCTCGAGAGCGCGTTCGAGCGAGGCGGCTCTCCCGGGATGGCCTCCGTGCTGATGAATGCGCCCGGCCGCCGTGACCCCGTAGGCGTGCACCCCAACGACCTTCCGCCGGTACCCGAACCGGGGACGGTTCAGCTTCCTGCGGTCCCCATCGTTCTCCTGATCGGTCTCGACGTAGGAATCCCCCCTCCGCAGGCTTCGATGCTGCGGGAGCGCGGGGTGGACGTGGAGAGGGTCTCTGCCGAGGCTCGTCGTGGGAAGATCCCCTGCCTTGCACAGTACGCCTTCGAGTCGCCGAACGGCGAGGTCATCGCGACTCCGCGGAGCGGGCACAACATCCACATCGACGAGCCGGAGCTGGTGATCTCGGCAGTTCGTCGGGTACTGGACCAGTCGGCGACCGACAGTACGGCCCCGCGGCCGTTGGGTATCGGGCAAGCAGGGCGCGCCCGGATCAGATCGTCTGGCACCACCCTCCTCACCAATGTGATGATCATCGACGGCACGGGAGCGCCGCCCCGTCCCGGCGCCGTTCTCATCGAGGACGGCAGGATCCGGCAGGTTCTGGAGCCTGGCCAACGCGCCGGACCCGCGCCCGATACGGTGGATCTGGCGGACCGCTATCTCATTCCCGGGCTCATCAATTCACACGTTCACCTCGCCGGCCTGGGGAATGGCTCACGCGATGCCGCGGTCCGAGGCCTGCGCAGGATGTTCTACTCCGGAGTGACTTCGGTGCGCGAGATGGTCGGTGACACCCGGCGGACCGGCGAGCTCGCTCGTGCTGCGCTCTCGCCGCGAGCGGACCTCCCGTCCATCTACTATGCGGCTCTCATGGCCGGCCCGACGTTCTTCTCGGATCCACGGGTCACCGGCAACGCTGTTGGCTATGCTCCTGGCGAGGCGCCGTGGGCCCAGTCGGTAGGGGAGGAGACAGATCTCCAACTGGCGGTGGCCCGCGCTGCCGGCACAGGGGCGACCGGCATCAAGATCTACGCAGATCTGCCGGCGCCGCTGGTCAGGAGGATCGTCGAGGAGGCCCATCGGCAAGGGTTACAGGCCTGGTCACATAGCACGCTCTTCCCCACCCGGCCGCTCGAGGTGGTAAGGGCCGGTGTGAACGGAATAACCCACGTCTGCGGGCTCGTCTGGCAGGTATTGCCGGACGTTCCCTCCCGGTACGCCGAGAGAGGTGCCTGGGACCCGAGTAAGGTCGACGTCAGCAGCCAGACCTTCCGGGATCTCTTCGTTGAGATGCGGCGACGTCGGACGGTGCTGGACCCCACCGCCAGCTTCTTTCAGAACCCGCGGGCCCGTGAGCTCGGGTGCACACAGGAGTTGATCACCTCCTTGCTTCGTTCGGCGAACGAAGCGGGTGTCCCGATGTCGACCGGAACCGATTACCTCGTTGCTGACGGTGAGCCTGACCCCACGCTGTTCAGGGAAATCTCGTATCTGGTGGAATCCGGAATCCTCACTCCAGCCGAGGCGCTTACAGCCGCTACGCTTCACGGAGCTCTGGCGATCGGGGTGGCAGACCAGGTCGGCACTATCCAGGAGGGCAGGATCGCGGACCTCGTCATACTCTCGGAGGATCCCACGCGGGACATCGCGGCACTCCGTCACGTGGTTGCAGTGATCAAGGCCGGTACGGTGCACTGGCGGAAGGATTACGTTGGCTCCGGCGACGGCCTGCGGTAGGCACTCCTCACCGGCCCGGCCCCTTGGCTCACGCCAGACCCGGGCGGGCACATAGGTGGACTCGTGCGGGAGTTGAAGCAGGGAAAACGTCCGATGGTGCCACGTTGGGTGGCACCATCGGATTCAAGGCAGGTCAGGAATTCGCAATCTCCGGTATGTAGATCTCCCCGCCCGATTCTCTGAACTCCCTTGCCTTCTCTTGCATTCCAGCCTGAGCCTCGTTCCTGATGTCCTGCGAGATCCGCATGGAGCAGAACTTCGGCCCGCACATGGAGCAGAAGTGGGCGACCTTCGCGCCCTCGGCCGGCAGCGTCTCGTCGTGATACG
>CAZYJP010000390.1:0-2658 GCA_964647795.1 uncultured Thermodesulfobacteriota bacterium | reverse complement strand
GTAGCCGTCCTCGCGCATGGCGAGTGCGGCATGCACGCAGCAGTAGTCGAACTCGATGCCCTGGCCGATGCGGTTGGGCCCGCCGCCCAGCACCAGCACCTTGCGCCCTGCGGCCGACGGCGAGAGGTCGGGGGCGTTGTAGGTGGAGTAGTAGTAGGCGGCGTCTTCCACCCCGCTGACGGGCACGGGCTCCCACCCCTCCACGACCCCCAGGGCCGTGCGCCGGGCCCGGAGCTCGGCTTCAGGCACTCCCAGGAGCCGGGCCAGGTAGCGGTCGGCAAACCCGTCCTTCTTGGCCCGCAGGAGGATCTCATCGGGGGGCAGGCCCCCTGCGTGGGTCCGCAGCTCCTCTTCGAGCTCCACCAGCTCCTTCATCTGCTGGAGGAACCAGGGCTTGATGTGGGTGCGCTCGGCGAGGAGCGCAACCTCGGCCCCCTTCCGGAGCGCCTCGTAGAGCAGGAACTGGCGCTCGCTCGAGGGCTCGGCGAGCTGCGCCAGGAGCTCGTCGAGGGATTTCGTGTGGAAGTCCTTGGCGAGGCCCAGGCCGTAGCGGCCGTTCTCGAGGGAGCGGATGGCTTTCTGGAAGGCCTCCTTGTAGGTCTTCCCGATGCTCATGGCCTCGCCCACCGCCCGCATCTGGGTGCCGAGCTTGTCCTCGACCCCCTTGAACTTCTCGAAGGCCCACCGGGCGAACTTCACCACCACGTAGTCGCCCGAGGGGGTGTACTTCTCCAGCGTCCCGTCGCGCCAGTAGGGGATCTCGTCCAGGGTGAGGCCTGCGGCCAGCATGGCCGAGACGAGCGCGATGGGAAACCCCGTGGCCTTGGAAGCCAGGGCCGACGACCGGGACGTGCGGGGGTTGATCTCGATCACCACCACCCGGCCGGTCTTGGGGTCGTGGGCAAATTGCACGTTGGTGCCGCCGATGACCTCGATGGCGTCCACGATGTCGTAGGAGTACTGCTGGAGGCGCTCCTGGAGCTCGGGGGCGATGGTGAGCATGGGGGCGGTGCAGAACGAGTCGCCCGTGTGCACCCCCATGGCGTCCACGTTCTCGATAAAGCAGACGGTGATCTTCTGGCCCCTGGCGTCGCGCACCACTTCGAGCTCGAGCTCTTCCCACCCGAGCACCGACTCCTCCACCAGGATCTGTCGCACCGGGCTCGCCGCGAGCCCCCGGGTCGCGATGACCTCGAACTCTTCTCGGTTATAGGCGAAGCCGCCCCCGGTGCCTCCCATGGTGTAGGCGGGCCGGATGACCACCGGGAGGCCGATCTCGTCGAGGACCCGCCAGGCCTCTTCCAGGGTCGTGGCGATGGCGCTGCGTGCCGTTTCTACCCCGAGGCGCGCCATGGTCTCTTTGAACACTTCCCGGTCCTCGCCGCGCCGGATGGCGTCGAGGTTCACGCCGATGACTTGCACCCCGTAACGGTCGAGCACGCCCCGGCGGGCGAGCTCGGAGGAGAGGTTCAGGCCTGTCTGTCCCCCCAGGTTGGGCAGCAGGGCGTCGGGGCGCTCCGCCGCGATGATCTCCTCCAGGGCCTCTGGGGTGAGGGGCTCCACGTAGGTGCGGTCCGCCATGCCCGGGTCGGTCATGATGGTGGCGGGGTTGGAGTTGACCAGCACGATCTCGTACCCGAGCTTTCGCAGCGCCTTGCACGCCTGGGTGCCCGAGTAGTCGAACTCGCAGGCCTGGCCGATCACAATGGGGCCGGAGCCGATGATGAGGACCTTGTGGATGTCGTCTCGCCGGGGCACGGAGATTCCTTCCTTCCCGCAGGGTGGGCACAGGCGGGCACGGTGGGGACCGAGGGGCGCACCGTTCATAGTGGGTTCCGGCGGCAGCGTCAAGGAGGAAGAAGGGCGACAGGAGGAGGAAGGGCCAGGATCCGCCGCCCTTCCGATGACCGGCCCGGGGAGCGCCCGTCGGCTCGACGAAGGGGGCTTCCCGGGCCGGGAACCGAACAGGAGGGTGCCGTGTTCCGGGGTTCGGTTTGGCAAGGGGCGGAGCCGGTGACACCGGCGGGGGGATGTCGTAGAATCAATCCGGGGCGCCGAACCCCCCACATCGCGGTGTGAGGGTTGACGATGCAGCGGAGGACAGGGTGACCGAGAACCGCCCCAGCGGCGACCGCGCTTCCTGTGTCCGGGTGGCCGGACGCGATGCCCCGTGCACCCGGTGCGCGGGACCGAGGGCGTGACCCCGTGGCAGAGCGCGCGGACGGGCGCATTCCCGTGGAAGAGCTCATCGAGTTCCCTGTCCGCTACCACTTCAAGGCCATCGGTCACCATACCCGGGAGTTCTCCGACCGGGTGTACACTGCCGCCCGCGAGGCGCTGGACGATGGCCGAAAAGTGGAGTTGCGCACCCGCCTGAGCAGCAAGGGCGCCTACCTCTCCGTGACCCTGACGACCCAGATCGAGTCCGCCGGGGAGCTCAAGGCCGTGTACCGCTCACTGCGGAGCGTGCGGGACCTCATCGTCCTTCTGTGACTCCTCCCACCCCCCTCGGGAGCCTGCCATGAACCATGCGTCGCCCTCGACTGCCCTCCTGCTTCTGGCCGCCGGGTGCGTCCTTGCCGCCGCTGCGCCCGCCGCCGGCCAGGACCCCCGGGAGCGCCGCCTGAACTACGAGAAGGGGGTCGTCTACACGACCGT
>CAZYJP010000389.1:0-2675 GCA_964647795.1 uncultured Thermodesulfobacteriota bacterium | reverse complement strand
TGGGTGGACGCCGTGGCCTCCGGCGAGGCGGTCCGTTGGAGCGGCGTGCACCTGCGGGTCTGATCCCTTGCCCTGGAACGGCCCCAGCCGTCCGCGACCCGCCTCGGTCAGGCGGCCGCCGGGTACCTCAGTCTGCTCCCGCAGGTACGCGAGGCGCTCTCGGACTTAAGTGAGGAGCGGGCCGGCGGGCTGACCCGCGCCCGGGAGATCGTGCGCGCCATCGCATCCCAGTTGGCCGCGGGAGAGGAGTTGGTCAACCCCATCCGGGACCTCAAGACCCACGACGACTACACCTTCACCCACGCCCTCAATGTGTGCGTCATCTCCGCCGCCATGTGCCGTAGCCTGGGGTTGCCCAAGGGCCTGGTGGACGCGGTGTCCCTCGCGGCCCTCTGCCACGACGTAGGCAAGGAGAAGGTCCCCGCCGAGATTCTGAACAAACGGGGGCCCCTGGACCCGGCGGAGAGGGCGATCATGGACCGCCACCCGATCCAGGGAGCCGCCCTGCTCCTCAGCCTTCCCGAGGGCGTCGACCCCCTGCTGCCCATCGTGGCCTACCAGCACCACCTCGGTGCCGACGGCTTGGGGTACCCGGCCCGGCCGGCCGACCGCGTGGCCCACCCCGCGAGCCTCCTCGTGGCCGTGGCGGACGTCTACGACGCGCTGCGCACGATTCGATCCTATCAGGCACCGCGCAGCGCCTGCGCCGCCCTCGACGTCATGCTCGACCAGGGGCACCGGGGAGCCCTCCACGGGACGTTCCTCGGAGTCTTCGCCCGGATCCTGGGCGCCCTGGATGCCGGCTGCGAGGTGGTCCTTTCCGACGGGCGCCGGGGGCGGGTCGTAAAGGTGCGGGAGGAGAGCCCTCTGAAGCCCGTGGTCGCATTGGAGGGCGGAGGCGAAGTGGATCTGGCCCGGGCCCAGGGTCTGCGCGTCGAGCGCGTGGAGGAGGGGCTTCTGGACACCGGGGCGGAAGGTGGGCCCGGAGCTTGAGTGCCCGGGAACCGGTCACCCCTGGAGCCGGCGGATCACCTCCACGAGCCGTCCCGCCAGATGGCGGTGGTACCGCTCGCCCCCCTCCCGGGAGGCCTTGCTGGGCTGACCCGAGGTGCCGCCGGCAGCCTCGACCGAGGGCGCCATCTCCGCCGCGCTGCTCGGCACGTAGCACAAGGTGTCCCCCGGGTGGCGGGGGTCCACGTGGTAGAGGTCTCGGTGGGGATGGGGGTTGTCCACCGCGCGCTCCATCTTCACGAGCCCCGGGTACCGGTACCACATCTGGGACCCCTCGATCTCCTCCGCGTGGCCCACCGCCCCCCAGTCGGACCCGGAGCAATAGTCACGGGACATGTAGGCCGGGTCGAAGATCGCCACCTGGACTCCGAGCTGCCGTTTCGCCCGCTCGCCGGCGATCTGAAGCCACGCCACGTTCACGATCCGGTGGCCGTTGACGAAGACGAAGCGCCGAAACCCGTGCTGCTGCAGTGAAGCCACTACGTCGTAGGCCACCTCGATGAGGACCTCGGGCCGGATGGTGATAGTACCGGGGAGCACCATGTGGTGGGGGCTCCACCCGAACCACAGGGGCGGTGCCGCCAATACCCCGGCCTCGGCCGCGGCATCCTCGGCCAGGGCTATCGCCACCAAGGTATCGGTCCCCACCGGCAAGTGGGGGCCGTGCTGCTCCGTGCTGCCCACCGGTAGGAGGATCGTCTCCCGGCTCTCGGGTATCCGGTCCCGGACCTCCTCCCAGGTCAGGTTCTGCAGCCACACCTCTCTCGCCATCGCCTCACCTCCCCACCGTACCCCAGCCCCATCCCGTCGATCCTGTCATCCTGTCAAGGGGCTCTCCATTCCAGGATCCAGCGCCTGACATGTGCCCGGGGCCGGGGAGCCCCTCCGCTCCGCCCCGCCATCCGCGGCAATTCGAAGGGGAGTCCCCGCAGCCCCCGGTACGCCGGGCTTCACCCGTTTGCGCCAGCTTCGGCGGGTCGGTCGAGGCGGTACGGGGCTGCGCTCCAAGGCTCCCCGGCCCCGCCCGAAAATCTGGTGGTGGATCTTGGCATTCCCCCTTCCTCAATCGTCCCACAGGCCCGCGAGGGTTCGCAGGCGCTCGGCCTCCTCCCGGTACAGTGCATGAGCCGCCGCCAGGTCCACCTCCTCGAAGCGCACCGTGTCGCCCGGGGTGGCCTGGGACACCCGGCCCAGGTCGGTGGAGATCACGGTGGCCGCCTTGGCGTAGCCCCCGACGGTCTGCTCCACCAAGAGCACGATGGGCTGCTCGTCGGGGGGGATCTGGACGCCGCCGGGCATGCTCGGCTCGGAAACGATGCTGCGGGGGCATCCCTTTCGGATCGGGACGGCCGGCCCCTGGAGCCGATAGCCCATCCGATCCGCCTTGGCCGTGACCAGGTACGACGCTCCGAAGAGGCGCTCGAGACCCTCGCCGAACGAGTCGTCCTGGGGCCCCCTCACGGCCCGCAGGGTGACCTCCCCCGGATAGGACGGCACCCACCGGGCCGGAAGGTGCCGAGGGACCGAACGCAGCGGACCCTCCCCCCCGGGGAGCAGGTCGCCGGCCCGAAGGGGCCGCCCTCGGAACCCCCCGAGCTTCCCGCCCACGTAGGTGGAGCGGCTGCCCATGACGCCGTTCCGGCGCCGCATCGCGGCCCGGCTCG
>CAZYJP010000388.1:0-2686 GCA_964647795.1 uncultured Thermodesulfobacteriota bacterium | reverse complement strand
AGGTAGAGCACCACCCCTGCCGCCCCGGCGGCGGTCAGTGCTCCCCGAAGCCCTTGACGCCAGGCAAGCACCGCCAGGGGAAGGGGGCTCACCAGCGCGCCGAGGAAGCCGAAGGGCGGCAGCCAGAGCGAGGAGGCGAAAAGACCGCCGGAGAGGAGCCCGGCCCCGGCGGCGGGCAGCCAACTGGGGGGCCGGGCGGACCTTCCCAGGCTCAAACCTTCAAGTTGCTCGTGAAGGGCAAGAGGGCGACGTTCCGGGCCCGCTTGATCTCCACGGCGAGGACCCTCTGGTGATAGGCACAGTTGCCGCTGATCCGCCGGGGCACGATCTTCCCGCGGTCCGAGAGGAACTGGTTGAGGGTCGAGGGCTGCCTGTACGAGAGAACGATGTCCTTGTGCGTGCAGAAGCGGCAAACCTTGGGCCGCCGCTGGCGCCGGATGGGTCTGGCCATGTCGGGATCTCCTCTTCGTCTCACAGGGGGCCGTGAGGCGCCCTGTTTTCGGTTTCAGGCAGGGAACTTCGCGGGCAGGATCAGTCCTCGTCCTGCTCCGGGCCCTCGTCGGGGTCCTCGGATTCGTCCTGTTCGCGCGCCAACGCGGGAGCAGGGACCTCGGTAGCCGTCTTGACCTCCTCGGGCGCGATGTCCACGGGCTCGGGGAGGGTCTCGGGATCCACGGCTTCCTGGAGCTTCACGGTCTGGAATTTCACCACCGTGTCCAGGAGGTTGAGGCGGCGGTCGATCTCGCTGGCCACGCGGGGAACTCCCGCGTACTCCAGGAGCAGATAGTAGCCCTTCCGACGGCCCTTGAGCTCGAAGGCGAGCTCCCGAAGGCCCCAACGCTCGGTCTTGAGAATCCTGCCCTCGGCCCCGGTGACGTAATCCCGGGCCTTCTGCACCAACTCCTCGGTTCCCTCGACCCCCAACTCGGGGTCGAAGATCATCAGTGTCTCGTACCGCCTCCAGATCTCCGCCATGCTCTTCTCCTCTCGGGTATGAAGCCCCCGGTCCGGCCGGGGGCAAGGAGCGGCGGCCGTCACGGCCGCCGGTGTGAACCGCACTTTATACAGGAACACAGCCCGCGGTTCAAGACGTGGGAAGCGCTCCAGACCCGGCCCGACCTCACAGCTCGTCCATCACCGAGAGCACCTGAGCCTTGGCCAGCATGTGGTCGCGGAGCGAGCGGGCGTGGTCGGTTCGGGCCACCGTCAGCGCGAGCTGGGCGTCGGAGACGTCCAAAATGATCGCCACGCCGTAGCGGTACGAGGTCTCGGCGAGCTCCAGGGCCTTCTCCGCCTGCTCGATGTTGAGGCTCGAGGCGCGGATGATCTCCTCGGCCTCGGCCAGGCCGTCCAGGGCAATCTTGGCCTCGAGGGTGATCTCCTCCCGCAATTGGGAGGCCGAGAGATCCACATCGAGCAACTGGCTGCGCGCCTGGGCCACCAGGCCCCGGGTCCGCCCCCCGTCGAACAGGGGGAAGCGCAGGCTGAGCCCAGCCCCCCAGCGCTCGCGGTCCGTGTTGAGGTGCTCGAGGTGCTGGGTGGCGAAACCATACTCGGCGTCCAGCGTCACCTCCGGCTTGTCCTCGGTCCGGGCGATGTCCAGGTTCCTCTCGGCGATCTCCCGCGCGGCCCGGAGGGCCGCGAGCTCGGGGCGACGGGCCACGGCCCGCTCGACGACCTCCTCCAGGGAGAGAGGTCCCAGCGGCACGTGCTCCAGTGCGCCTTGGGCTTCCAGCGGGTCGGCCTGCTCCCGGGCCAGCAGATTGTTGAGGCGCGCTTTGGCCTGGCGGACTCGGTTGCGCGACTGGATGATCGGGGTACGCGCGTTGGCCACGTCCACCCGGGCGCGAATCACCTCGAACTCGTTCACGACCCCGGCGTCGAAACGCTTCTCGGCCACGTCCAGCACCCTCTCCCTCTGCGCCATGCGCTCCTCGGCCACCTCCACCAGGCGCTGGCTCAGGAGGAGCTCGTAGAAGGCGTCGTGCACCTGGATCTTGACGCTTCTCTCCGTGCTCCCCAACTCGTCCCGGGACTGCCTCAGGGCGGCCTCCGCGGCCTGGATTCCCGCCGAGACCTTGCCCCAGCTGAAGACGAGCTGGCGAAGGGTCGTCCGGAGGGCATAGTTGTCGGTCACCTCCGGGCTGACCAGGGAGGAGATGCCGCTGTCGCGGATGCTCTCGTCGTAGCTTCGCCGATAGGTGCTCTCCAGCCCGACCTGAGGGTAGGCCTGACTCTTGACCTCCTGGATCTGCCCTTCCTGGCGGAGCAACCGCTCCCGGGCCCGCAAGACCTGGTGGTTGCGTGCCAGGGCGAGGGCTACGGCCTGATCCAGGGAAAGCAGAGGCTCCTCCTGTGCCGTGGACGGCGCGCTCAGGGCCAGGACGAGGGCGGCGAGGAACCCGAGACGACATCGGTGCATGGCATGCTCCCGTGGGAACCCCGCGGACGGTGCCGGGGGGGAGAAGAGGCTCGTGAGACGCCGGAGACCTGGCCCGAGGGCGCCGGGGCCGCTCAGAGCAGGCGTCGCAGCCCGTCCAGGACTGTGTCGATCTCCTCGGCCGTGGTCTCCCGCCCCAAGCTCCACCGCACGGCCCCGGCTGCCCGCTCGGGGCTCGACCCCATCGCCTCCAGCACGTGGGACGCGTGGACCCTCCCGGAGTGGCAGGCCGAGCCGGTGGAGGCC
>CAZYJP010000387.1:0-2692 GCA_964647795.1 uncultured Thermodesulfobacteriota bacterium | reverse complement strand
TCCGGCGTGCCTACGAGGCCGTGGGCGCGATTTCGTGGTCCGGCGCCCACTACCGCACGGACATCGGACGCAAGGCCCTGGGCCGCCGGTGAGGCAGCCGGGGGGTGAGCCCGGGGGGCGCGGTCGGGGCGAGGACGGTTTCACCTCCGAAACCGCGAAATCCGGGCGGGGGGAGGCCATCTCCAACGAATCGGATTCATTCGAGTTTTGAGATTTCTTGGATCGGGGTGCCGTCCGCGCGGTCCCGTCGGGGCCACCCGGAGGACGTCTGTCGCGCTTGACCGGCCCGGGGCGCAGTGCTATACAGGCCCCGTCGGCTCGTAAGGGAATTCGGTAACGGAGCGCTTCCGCTCGGTGGGGCGCCATTTCAACCATGGGAGGAGGGAACACCATGAAGAAGTTGATCCTCGTCGCTGTTGCCGCGCTGTTCTGCGCGGGTCTGGGCCTGAGCGTCGCTGTCGCCAAGGACGCCCCCAAGGACCCGGTCACCGTGAGCACCCCCGGCGCCAAGAGAGACCCCGTGACCTTCGACCACGCCAAGCACGCGGACGTGAAGTGCGAGCAGTGCCACCACAAGGGGCTCGACGACCCCAAGTGCGGCACCTGTCACACGGTGGAGGGCAAGGACGGCGTCTCCAAGGCCCAGGACGCCATGCACGCCAAGACGGGCGCCTGCCGCTCCTGCCACTTCGATGACGGCGCCAAGAAGCTCAAGTGCGCCGAGTGCCACAAGAAGAAGTAATCCCGTACGACGTCTGGAGAAATGAAGGGCGGCCCGAGCGGGCCGCCCTTCATTCGTTGGGCGCATCGGTTCCCGATTTCCCGGAGGAATCCTTTTTTGGCTTGACGTTTCGCTAAGTGCGTATTTAAATGCGTTAACCAGGAGTTAAGCACCGTCCGCCCCACGGAGGCACGCCCTTGCCGGACGATATCGGCCCCCGCCTCAGGACTCTCCGGGAGGGTCGCCGCCTCACCCTGAAGCAGCTCGCGGACCAGGTGGGGTGCACCGGCGCGCATCTTTCCCAGATCGAGAACGCCCACACCTCTCCGTCCATCGCCACCCTGAAGAGGATCGCGGAAGCGCTCGGCGTCAACATCGTGGACTTCTTCGGCGAGAAGGAACCCGCGGAACCCGTCGTTACCCGCGTGCAGGACCGGCGCGACGTCTACCTGGGCAATTGGAACGCCCGGATCCAGCAGCTCGTGGCGTCCACGGAGGGCAAGCTCATGCAGCCCTTCTACACGGTGGTCGAGCCCGGGGGCGGCTCCCACGATCCCTACAGCCACGTGGGAGAGGAGTTTGGGGTGGTGCTCCGAGGGACGCTGACCATCACCGTCGGAGAGAGCACGTACCGGGTCAGGCCGAAGGAGAGCTTTTACTACTCGTGCCGAGTCCCCCACCGGTGGGTGAACGAGGGGGACGAGGAGGTGGAGGTGGTGTGGGTCGTATCCCCTCCCACCTGGTAGCCGCGTTTCCCGGGAAGGTCGGTCTTGCGGAGCAACCCCACATGAAGGAGGACGACGACGATGAAGACCCGGACGCAGAGCAGCAAGGGATGGTTGGCCCTCTTCCTGGCCGGCGCCGCGCTGGCCGTGAGCCTCGTCGGGAGAACCGATGCCGCCGAGACCACGATGCACATCAAGTTCAGCACCTGGCACCCCCCGGCGAGCCGCGAGGTGCGGACGGTCTGGGCCCCCATGCTCGAGGAGCTCAAGAAGCGGAGCAACGGCCGGATCACTTACACCCTCTACGCGGGAGGAGCCCTGGGTTCCGGGCCTGAGCACTTCGATATCGTGAAGAACGGCCTCTCGGACATGGGCTATTTCACAGCCACCTGGACGCCGGGCCGCTTCCCCCTCTCCGACGTCCTCTCCCTGGCGACCTGGACCGAGGGCAAGGACGTGTCCACGGAGATCGGGAACAAGATGCACGACCAGGTCCTCCACAAGGAGTTCGAGGGCGTCAAGCTCTTGGAGCTCAACGGTTGTATCCAGGCCTTCCTCTGGACCAAGAAACCCGTCCGCACCCTGGAGGACGTCAAGGGCCTCAAGATCCGAAGCCCCGGCGGGCACCAGACGAACTATATCAAGAGCGTCGGCGCGGAGCCCGTGTTCATGCCCCTGGGGGACGTCTACCTGTCTCTCGAGACCGGCACGATCGACGGCGTCGTCACCTGCTCGCCCCTGGTCCTCGCGTTCAAGCTCCACGAGGTGGTGAAGCACGGCGTCGTGGCGACCTTCGGGTGCGTGACCGAGGGCGTGATCATGAACCAGAAGAGCTGGGAGCAGACCCCCGACGACCTCAAACCGATCATCGAGGAGGTGGTGGGCAACCCCTTCCAGACCACCCACGGCCTGAACCGCGACGTCTACAAGACCATGATGCAGGAGATCCAGGACAAGGGCGTCACCCTCTACGAGTTGCCCGCCGAGGAACAGTCCCGGTGGTCGGCCAGGTTCCAGGACGAGACGAGGAAGTGGGTGGAGAGCCTGGAGGCCAAGGGCTTGGCGGCCAAGGACGCCGTGGTCATGTACAACACGATCGCCCAGGACTCGGGCGCCAAGTGCGAGGCCTTCCCCCAAGAGTGGCACTAGCAGGGTGCTGAAAAACCCTCCACGGGGTTTTTCAGTATCCTGGTCGGGAGAGTGGGTGACCATGGAGATCCTGACTCCGGTGCGCCGCGCCATTCGT
>CAZYJP010000386.1:0-2699 GCA_964647795.1 uncultured Thermodesulfobacteriota bacterium | reverse complement strand
TCCTGGACGACGCAGTGGCCAAGCGGGGCATCGATGCGACGGCCAGCTTCGTGGCCAACCGGATGAACCGGGGCAAGCGGGAGGACTGCGCAGAGGGGGGCAAGGTCGTTGTGACCGGGGGCAGCAAGGGGGCTCGCCTCACCGAGCGGCTGAGCCCGGAGCGCGCCGCGGCGTTCTGGAAAAAGGCGGAGCTCCCCCCCGACCGGGCGGTCCGGTTCGGGGAGCGCCGGCTGGTGTGCGGCGACGACTACGTCACGGACCTCACCACCACCCTCGGCGCCGGCGATGTCTTCACGGGGGTCTTCATCGGACTCGTCTCCCTCGGGTGGGACGGCGGGCACGCCCTTCGCGCAGCCACCCTGGGGGCCCAGCACTTCATCCGGCACCGGACCCAGCCGCGTCTGGAGGACATGATCGCCACCGACGAGGAGCACATCCGCCTCGGCACCGAGACCGAGCTCCTCGACGTGATTTCCCACCACTTGGCTGCCTCCGGCGACCCCACCCGCTACGGGACCATCACCGACACGGTGATCACGATCCGGACGACCCAGATCCAGCACCCCTTCCGGGAGATCCTCGCGCTCGAGAACGAGTCGCTGGGGCGGTGGGCCATGCGCCGCAGCCCGCACTGACGTGACCGGCGGTCGGACGTTCGACGACAGCAGGGCCTTGGGGAGCCTCGTTTCCGTCAGGCATCCTGAAAAGGCCCGGGGGGATGTATGCTTGGTGTTGCCCGGCATCGTCCGCCGGAGTGGGCGGGCCCATCCGGCCGTTTCCCGGGTGAGCCGAAAATGAGGGGTTGACTGCGGCTGGGTTTCGTCGCCGGTGAGCCCCTGGCCGACCGCGAGGCGAGCGGGCAAACCCCGCGTGGCTCCTCACGCGGCTCCCGCGCGGCGTCGCAACACCCAGCCGATCCCCACCGCCATGCCGAGGGTAAGCACTCCCCCGACCAGTCCAGAGACGCTGGTCCCGGGGTCCACTGCGGGCCACAGGGGTTCCTCCTCTTCGCCTCCCACCGGTGAGGAGGCCTTGAAGCCGTAATCCGGGAGGAACGACGTCTTCCCCTGGGCGCGCTCCAGGGTCTCGTGAACCGCTCCTCCGCCGTGCTCGAGCTCCTCGGACCCGGTGATCCTCGCAATGGCCCACTCGAGCCCATCCGGGTGGGCGGAGGCGAACCAGGATAGACCCGCCCCGGTCACCGCCGCCGCCAGGCCGAGCCCCACGAGCACCTTCCGAACGGAGACGGCGCCCAGGGGCTTCTGCTGCTCCGTCCGGGCGAGGAGCTCCGGTTGGACACGCCGGACGAAGCTCACCACCGCCGCCGTCGCGAGGCCCTCGACGACGCCGATGGCAAGGTGGATCGGGAGCATCAGGAACAGGAACGCGCGAAAGGGCAGCTCCGAGACCCCTGAGAGCACGGTCTGCGTGACCACGCCCAGGGCCCCGAACTGAAGCCCGACGGCGGCGGCCGCCACCGAGGCCAGGGTGAGGCGCGCCGGGGAGGGGTCTGGCCCCGCCAGGGGCCGGAAGAAGAGGGGGTAGGCCACGAAGCACGGGAAGGCGCCCAGATTGAAGATGTTCGCCCCCAGTGCCAGCAGCCCCCCGTCGGCAAAGAAGAGTGCCTGCACGGTGAGGACCGACGCCATCACCAGGAAGGCGGCGTGTGGCCCTAGGAGGACGGCCAGGATCATCCCGCCCCCCAGGTGGCCGCTCGAACCGGTCCCGGGAATCATGAAGTTGATCATCTGCGCCGCGAAGATGAAGGCGCCCAGGACCCCCATGAGGGGTATCTTCCGGTCGTCCATCTCCTCCCGGACCTTCCGGGAGCAGTAGACCGTGGAAGCCGCCGTGGCGGCCCACATGGCGCCGCCGACCGCAGGGGACAAGAGCGCGTCGGCCATATGCATCGCCGACCTCCTGAAGTGTTACCTAGTTTAGTATTCGTAACATTCAACGGCGAAACCCTACCGTATCGTGTCACCCGAGTCAACCACCTTCCTCTCCCTCCCGTAGGCGTCGGGGAGCCTTCCCGAAGGGCTCTCCGCCCACGGCCGCAGGGCCCGCAGCCCGTTTCAACCGGGCTGCCGGAACCGCGGACTGTTGAGTGCAGGGCGGAGTGTGCTATTCTCCGGCCTTTCTTTCCGCCAGGCCGGAGAGGGAACGGATGGCCGGGACCGAGAACGCCGCGGCTGCGGACCCCTGGCTCCAGGGGTTCCTCAACCACCTGACCTACGAGCGCAACGCCTCGCCCCACACGATTCGCAGTTATCGTCGGGACGTCGCCGCGTTCGCGGAGTGGGCGGGAAGGCGGATCGGGCCGGACACGGGCCGGGCGCTCTGGGACCGCGTGGACGCGGGGCTGATCCGGATGTTCCTCGCCTCCCTCCACGGGGACCACGCCCGCACCTCTATCGCCCGGACTCTCTCGGGACTCCGGGGCTTTTTCGGGTTTCTGGTTCGGGAGGGACTCCTGGGGGCAAACCCGGCGGAGGGGCTCACGGCGCCCAAGGCGCCCAAGAGGCTCCCCACCTTCCTCCCGGTGGACGAGGTGTTCCCCCTCCTGGACCGCGGGGGCGGAAACGGGTTGTTGCCGGCACGGGACCGGGCTCTGCTGGAGGTGTTGTACGGCACCGGGGTCCGGGTGGGGGAGTTGGTGGGGCTCCGGGGCCGCGACCTGCGCCTGCCCTCGCGCACCG
>CAZYJP010000385.1:0-2704 GCA_964647795.1 uncultured Thermodesulfobacteriota bacterium | reverse complement strand
TGACCAGGAAAGCTGCCACGCTGCTCCACGGGCCGGTGCCGGCCAGGTTGCGGGGGTACACCACGTAGACCGGGATCCCCAGGGTCTCGAGCCTCGCCACGAAAGCAGGCCCGGTTGCGTCGGCAGAGACGAACACGAGGTCCGGTGCGAGCGCCACCACGGCCTCGAGACTCGGGGCGGCGTAGCTCCCCACCCGGGCCCGGGTGGCCGCCTCCGGGGGAAACGTGCAGAACTCGGTGACCCCCACCACCCGATCCCCCAGCCCCAGGCCGAATAGGGTCTCCGTCACGCTGGGCACCAGCGACACGATCCTGCCCGGCGCGTCCGACACCACAACCGTCCTCCCCAGGGCATCCTCCCAGGAGGCCGCCGCTGCCCCCGGAACCCGAGGGCCGAGGGTCACCAGGACCAACCACAGCGTGACGACGAGGCGCCCCCGGGGTGCGAAGGGGTGGATCACGGGTTCGGCTCCTCGGCGCGGATGGGCATCAGAAGGTGGCTGTCACCCCGGCCCGCCAGGTGCGCGGCGGCATGGGGAACCCGGGATTGATCTCGTAGTCTCGGTCGAAGAGGTTGTCCACTCCCAGGGTCAGGTCCAGCGCCACCGCGTCGGCTACGATCAGGGGCCGGAAAACCCGAGCGTCGAACACCGTGTAGGCCGGGTCCGGGCGGTTCGGCGCCGCGGCATACCGGGCGTACCGGCCGGCGACCCGGAAGCGCAGTTCCCAGAACGGCTCCACGTCCAGGTGGGCGCCCACCTGGTGCCGGGGCTTGCCCGGGAGGAGCTCCCCCGTGTCCCGGTCCACGGCATGGAGGTACGTGTAGTTGGCGCCAAGCCCCACCCCTCGGAGCGGGGAGAGGCCCGTCGCGGCCTCCGCGCCCCAGATGCGCGAGGTGCCCACGTTCACCGGGCTCCACACCGAGAAGGGGTCGGCCGGGTCCTCGGGCCGCCAGTCGATCAGGTCCTTGGCGTCCCGCCGAAACCCGGTGAGGGAAACGCTCCCCCAGCGGCCGAGGCCCTGCGCCACGCCCGCCTCATACTCCCACGCCGTCTCCGGTTCGAGGTCGGGATTGCCCCGGGTAAAGCCGTCGAAGGGCCAGAAGCGGTCGTTGAAGGTGGGTGCCCGGTAGGCCCTGCCGGCAGAGACGCGAACCTGGGTGGCATCCCAGGGGGAGAGGAGGAGGCTCACTCGCGGGCTCCACTCGTTTCGAAACTCCGAGTGGCCGTCGTACCGGACCCCGACGAGCAGCGAGACCCAGGGGGCAAGGCCCACCTCCTGCTGCCCGAAGGCCGCCCAGCGGGACTGGTCGTGCTCGCCGTTGGCCGAGGAGTCCAGGAAATCCCGGTAGAGCTCGCTGCCAAGGGTCAGCCCCCGGCCCCGGAGAGGCGTATCGATTTGCACCTCCCCCCCCACCGTCTCGGCGAGGTGCCGGTCGTCGGTGGGGAAAAAGGCCCCGGGGTCCCGGTACCGGTTGTCGAAGCGGTCGTAGCCCCCCCGGCCGGCCACGGTGAGGGGGCCGACCGGGCCCTTCAGGGACACCGCGGCGGAGGTGTTCTCGTCCTGCTGGCGGGCGTCGGGGGTCAGGAAGACGCCCTTCATCCCCGGCACCCCGATCTCCTTCTGCAGGTGGTACCCGTGCGCCTCCACCACGAAGCC
The DNA here is from genome assembly GCA_964647795.1 of uncultured Thermodesulfobacteriota bacterium. Taxonomy (GTDB): domain Bacteria; phylum Desulfobacterota; class Deferrisomatia; order Deferrisomatales; family JACRMM01; genus JBFLZB01. Next base: position 1,046 of record CAZYJP010000385.1, on the reverse strand, counting down.
CCCCGGCAGGTCCCAGGCGAGGAGGCCGTCCAGGGTGGTCCGGTCCAGGTCGGAGTTGTCCCGGTACCCCTGGGAGTGGTCCCGCGACGCGCCGAAGCGGTACCCGAGAGAACCCACGCGGCGCGAGGCCGAGAACCCGACCTCCCGGGTGTCGTGGCGCGCCTCGCTCCAGGAGAAGCTCGTGCGCGGCTCGGCCTCGGGGCGCCGCGTGATGATGTGGATCACGCCGGCCAAGGCGTTGGACCCGTAGAGCGCGGAGGCGGGCCCGCGCAGTACCTCGATGCGCTCGATCTGGTCGAGGGGCACCGGGAGATTCGCCAGGTCGAACTGCCCCAACTGGGGAGAGTTGAGGCGAATCCCGTCGAGGAGCACGAGGACCTGCTGGGCCTCGGAGCCCCGGATGCTCGCCGTCGCGAGTTGGCCCGGAGCGCCGGTCTCCACTACGTTCACGCCCACGGCGTCGCGGAGCACCTCTTGCAGCCGCCGGGCCCCCGAGGCCAGGATCTCCTCCGCCGGGATCACGGTGACGGAGGGCCCCACTTGCGACACCTCCCGCGGGGTCCGGGTCGCGGTGACGACCACCGGCTCCAGGGTGGCGGTCTGGGCGTGGGCGGGCATCACGGAGCAGACCGCCATGGCCAAGAGCCCGGTGCAACAGATCATTCGCATGGGTGCTCCTCCTGGATCCCCCCGTGCGCGGGGCGAACGAGGAAGGGCGGGACGCAAGAAAGCCCGCACAGGCCATCTGTGCGGGCTTCCCGTATTCAAAGCGCCGGCTTCCCCACTCTCCCGAGTCGCGAGGAGATTCGTGTGGGCCGTCCGTCCCGGCAGGTCTTCTGGCTCGCGATTCAACCTCGGGGCCGCCTTCCCGGTCCAACCGCGACCAGTGGCTTCGTGGCCCTTCGTCCTCGCTTACAGCGGCGGGTCCGCGGGGGCTTTCCACCCCACTTCCCTCTTCAGCCCTCGCGGGCACCGGCGGACGTGCAGATTCGATTGTGGAAGCTTGTGTACGCGCAGTGGGCCGCGGTTGTCAAGAAGGATCCAAC
>CAZYJP010000384.1:0-2705 GCA_964647795.1 uncultured Thermodesulfobacteriota bacterium | reverse complement strand
AAGCCTGGTGCGGGCCTCTGGCGGTGCGACCCTGGAGGCGAACCAGGGGCTCCTCGTGGCCAACGCAGCCCTGGGTGCCCAGGTGGCCTGCGCCCTGGTCGCGCACCCCCCTGCCGGACGGGAACTCTCTTGACCGTCCGGAGGGGCGCCGCGTATCGTGGCCCCTCGCATTTTCCCAGCGAGGAGCGCGGATGAGACGCGTGGTGGTCGTGGGAGGGGGGCTCTCGGGTCTGGCGGCGGCGCGAGCCGTGCTGGACGAGGCCGAGCGCGGCTCCCTCCCGGTGGAGTTGACCCTCTTGGAGCGGGATTCGATCCTGGGAGGGAAGATCCGTTCCACCAGGGAGGACGGCTTCCTGTGCGAGCACGGCCCCAACGGCTTCCTGGACAACAAGCCGTCCACCCTGGCTCTGTCCAAGCGCCTCTCGGCCGAGTCTCGACTCCTCAAGTCCAACGACACGGCGCGCAAGCGGTTCGTGTTCACGGGGGGCGAGCTCAAGGTTCTCCCCGAAGATCCCGTCAGCTTCCTCCGCTCCGACATCCTCTCGATCCGGGGAAAGATCCGGCTCGCGGCGGAGTTCCTGTTGCCCCAGGGCGACGCCAAGGAGGACGAGTCGGTGGCGGCGTTCGTCCGCCGTCGACTGGGGGACGAGGCGCTGGAAAAGCTCATCGACCCCATGAGTGCGGGGATCTACGCGGGTGATCCCCGGGTGATGAGCCTCAAGAGCTGCTTCCCCAAGGTGGCCCAGATCGAGGAGCAGTTCGGGGGTCTTCTCAAGGGCATGCTGGCCCTCCAGAAGATGGCCAAGGCCATGGGCGTCAAGGGCCCCCAGAGTGCCGGGCCCGGCGGGGTTCTCTGGAGCCTCGAGGAAGGGGCCGGGGAGCTCGTGGCGGAGCTGGCCCGGAGTCTTCCCGGACAGAGCGTGCGTCCGGGCGTGGAGGCCGCGAGTCTGGAGCGTCGGGACGGGGGGGGCTGGTTCGTGCACACCTCGGAAGGCGGACGCCTGGAAGCGGACGCCGCCGTGCTGGCGACGCCTGCCTACGATGCAGCGAAGCTGCTGAGGGCTCACGATCCCGAGCTCGCCGAGCGGCTCTACGCCATCCCCTACGTACCGGCGGCCGTGGTGTGCACGGGGTTTCGCCGGGAGGACGTGGCCCACCCCCTGGACGGCTTCGGTTTTCTCATCCCTTCGTCGGAAGGCCGAAAGATCCTGGGCTCCCTCTGGAGCTCTTCGATCTTCGCCCGGCGTGCGCCGGAGGGCAGAGTGCTTCTGACCCAAATCGTGGGCGGGGCGAGGAACCCCGAGCTGGTGGGCCTCGGGGACGAGGAACTGCTCCGGGTGGTTCGCGACGAGCTGTCCTGGACCCTGGGCATTCGGGCGGAGCCCACCTTCGTCAAGGTCGTCCGGTGGGCCCGGGCGATCCCGCAGTACGTCGTCGGCCACGCCGCCAGGCTCCGGGAAGTGGAAGGACGGGTGGCGGCCCTCGGCGGCCTCTTCCTGGGGGGCAACGCCTACTACGGCATCGGCATCAACGATTGCACCGCCCACGGGGCGGCTCTGGGGCCGCGGGTGGTGGAGGCCCTGGGGAAGGCGGCGGCCGGGGGAGGTTCGGCGTGAGCGATTTCGACGCCATCGTCATCGGGGCCGGCCCGGCGGGGGTGAGCGCGGCCCTGACCATGGCCCGGGGAGGTCTCAAAGTGGGCCTCCTGGAGCGCGGGCCCTACCCCGGCTCCAAGAGCCTCATGGGTGGAGTGCTCTACACCGACGTGCTGGCGGAGCTCGTGCCCGAGTTTCTGGACAAGGGCGCCCCCCTGGAGCGCCGCGTGGCCAAGAAGGGGCTCTCGATCCTCAGCGGCGAGGCCGAGACCGCCCTGTCCTTTCGAACCCAGGCGTGGGATCGCTCCCCATACAACCACAGCTTCACGGTGCTGCGCGCCCGTTTCGACCGCTGGTTCGCCGCCCAGGCCGAGGCCGAGGGGGTGGAAGCGGTGAGCGGGGTGGTGGTGGACCGGACCCTGAAGGACGCCGGGGGCCGGGTGGTGGGGGTGCAGGTGCGCATGCCCGAGGGCGACGCGCCCGAGGGAGGCCGGCTTACGGCCCCCCTGGTCATCGCGGCCGACGGGGCCAACTCGCTCCTGGCCGAGGCCGAGGGGATGCGACCCTCCCTCTTGAGCCGGCAGGCCGCCTTGGGGGTGAAGGAGGTCCTCGGCCTGCCCCGGGAGCGGATCGAGGAGCGCTTCGGCCTGAAAGGTGATCAGGGCAGCGCGTGGGAGTACCTTGGGGAGGCGACGGCGGGCCTGCGGGGCTCGGGCTTCGTCTACACCAACGGCGAGAGCCTCTCGGTGGGGGTGGTGGTCATCGCGTCGGATCTGGCGGAGCGGGGGCTCGGCCCGGTCGAGCTGCTGGACCGCTTCAAGGCACACCCGGCGGTGGCCCCCCTGGTGGAGGGTGCCGAGCTGCTGGAGTACGGGGCACACCTGATTCCAGAAACCGGGTACGACAGCCTTCCGCTCCTATGCAGGGACGGGTTTCTCCTGGCGGGGGACGCGGCGGGCTTGGTGAGCACCTCGCCGCACCACGAGGGGTCGAACTACGCCATGGCGTCGGGAGTGATGGCGGGCCGGGCCGCGCTGGCGGCCCACCGCGCCGGGGACTTCTCGGCGTCGACCCTCTCCTGCTATCGGCGGTTCCTGGAAGACTCCTTCG
>CAZYJP010000383.1:404-2712 GCA_964647795.1 uncultured Thermodesulfobacteriota bacterium | reverse complement strand
CCGGGCGGCCAGGGCCGCGTCCACCGCGGAGGTCACCTCCGGGGTCGAGGCCTGGTGGAACACTCCCAGCACGTGCGCGTGCCGGTGGGGGACCCTACACTCCCCGAGCCGGCCGGTGCGCACCTCGCGGCCGCCGATCACCAGGGGAATCTCCAGCTCACGCCCCCCGAGCTCCCGGAGACGTGCCTTGAGGGAGGCCCTTTCCGGCGCACCGGGTGCGTAGGCCAAGGCCGGCTCGTTGCGGGGTTCGGGTACGTTGACGATGCTGTTGGCCATGGCGTGCTCCCTCCCCCGAAAGGGCGCCCCGGAACCTCCGGGGGCCGGTGAGACATTGTCCAGGGCCCAATAGACCCGCGGACGGGGCCGACGTCAAGGCGCCCGTTCTTCCGCGGTGGATCGGGTGCCGGCGGGCGTCCCCAGGGGGCCTTCGCCCCGACGTACCCCTACAACGCGTCCTCCCCTCGCTCTCCGGTCCGGATCCGGATCACCTCCTCGACCGGGCTGACGAAGATCTTCCCGTCACCGATCTTCCCGGTCCGAGCCGCCCGCTCGATCGCCTCGACGGTGCGGGCGGCCCACTGGTCGGCGACGACCACCTCGATCTTCACCTTGGGCACGAAGTCCACGGTGTACTCGGCGCCGCGGTAGTGCTCGGTGTGCCCCTTCTGGCGACCGAAACCCTTCACCTCGACGGCGGTCATCCCCTGCACCCCGGCTTCCTTCAGGGCGTCCTTCACGTCGTCCAGGCGAAAGGGCTTGATCACGGCCTCGATCTTCTTCATCGCTCGCTCCTTGGCTTGGTCGGCCGGTAGCCCGGCCGCGGGATGTGCGGTTTCCCCGTCGTGCCCCCCCGCGCCCCAGGAGCTGCCCCGGCTGTCCGCTCGCATCGGCAGGCGGCCGAGCGCGAAACATGGGCAGAGCCCCGAACGGGCCAAGGTCGGGGAAGGTCGGAGCAAAGTCAATGCCAGATCGGAAACGCCTCAAGACCCCGAGAAAGTCGTGTTCGGTACGACGGGAGGCAAAAAAAGGCGTAGACCGTCGGCTGCCGGCCTACGCCTTTGTCTTCCGGGGTGGGTTCGGGAAAAGAAGAAGAGGGGGAGCTCGGCGCTGCTCTCCGGGGGGGCAAAGAGCGTTGCGGTTCCGAACTCCCCCAACCGTATCGTATTGCCAGACTGACGCTACTATGCATCCGTTCGGGGGGGGTGTCAACCGAAAAACCAACACCGAAAAACCGACACCGGTGTCGAGGCAGGCACTTGTGCCCTCTCTCGGGTGGGCGAAACAGACTGTCGGCCTGGGCCTACATGTTATTGCGATCGAACACCGCGGGGGGCGTCTCCGAGGGGTGGCCCCGGGGCAACCTGTCGGGGCTGCCCGACACCTCGTTGCGGAAGAAGGCCCGTGCTCGCCGGATAGCCCCCTGCATCCGCGGTTCCCACTCTCGGCCCGGAGTGTGCAAGAACACCCGCGCCCCCGGGCATCCCCTGCGGAAGACATTGTTTCAAGACGGTGTTTCGGAAGAATTCGAGGAAATGGGATCTCCCGCTCAGATCTCCTGGCGGCCGGCAGGGCCACGCGCCGCTTCTCGAGGTCACAGTTGGAGAACCGATTGGGGGTCATCCGTTTGATAATCTTGTTCTCTGTTTGTGCGGAGTGCCGGGACTCGAGACAGCCGAAGTACCAGAAGGGGCAATCGGAAAAGCCCTTGACCCCTCTGGAGAATTCTTTTACCGTTGCCGTCAATTCAGATTTACTGAATCTATTTCAGTCTGTCTAAATAGTCCCTTGACCGGCGGTGCGCCCCTGAAGACCATCCCGTCGGGAACCCTCGGTGCGGTAGTGTCCGTGCCCCTCCCGCCGCGGGGCCTGTGGGCGCCCACGGGCACGCTCGGTCCACCGTATTGTCGGCAGGAGGCGCCGCTTCCCGGGTGAACCATGAAGAAGCAGGTCCTGGAGAAATTGAACCTGGGCGGGAAGTTCAAGGAGCTCCGCAAGCAGAACGGGCTCACCCTCAAGGACTTGGCCGAGAAGACCGGGTTCAGCCCGGCGCTGCTCTCCCAGGTGGAGAACAATATCGTGTCTCCCTCCATCTCGACCCTCTGGAGCCTGGCGGAGGCGTTGGGGGTCAAGATCGGGTACTTCTTCCAGCAGGAGGGGGTGGAACTGGAGGATTACGTGGTCACCCGGGGCGGTCGGGAGGCCCTGGTGTACCGAAACGAGCTGCCCCACACCTTGCCGTATCGGGACCTGGCCCACGGGCTGGAGGACCGGGAGATGAGCCCCTTCCTGATCATCTGCGAGGAGCCCT
>CAZYJP010000383.1:0-394 GCA_964647795.1 uncultured Thermodesulfobacteriota bacterium | reverse complement strand
GCGAGATCGAAGCGGCGCGCGGCGGACGAAGGCGTCTCGCTCAAGGAGGTCACCTACGAGGGGCAGGAGTTTCTGTATGTGATCGAGGGGGAGATTGGCATCGTCTACGGGGAGAAGCACTTCCAACTCGGCCCAGGCGACAGCGTGTACTACAACGCCCAGATTCCCCACCGGCTAGAGGCACACAAGGGGGCGCGCTTCCTGGCCGTCCTCTACGAGGCATACAAGCACTGACGGTCCGTGCCCCGCCGCGACACCAAGAGGAGTGCCGATGATTCGTGACGCCGTGATCGTCTCCGCCTGCCGCACCCCCATCGGGGGCTACCTCGGCACTCTTCTTCCTTTCAGCGCGACCGACCTGGGGGGGGTCGCGGTGCGCGAGGCCGTGCGCCGG
>CAZYJP010000382.1:0-2721 GCA_964647795.1 uncultured Thermodesulfobacteriota bacterium | reverse complement strand
GCCCCAATCTCTACAACCGCATCCGCTTCATCGAAAGGACCGGCCCGGACGGGCTCGAGTGGCACTTCCTCAACGAGCGGTGCCTCCACTGCGGAGACGCGGCCTGTGTAAAGGTGTGTCCGTCGGGCGCCCTCCGCTACACCGCGTTCGATACGGTGGCCGTGGACAAGTCCAAGTGCGTCGCTTGCCACTACTGCATCTCGGCCTGCCCCTTCGAGATGCCCCGTTACGACGCGCAGGGCAAAATCTCCAAGTGTCACCTGTGTTCGGACAGGATCACCAACGGCCTCGAACCGGCCTGTGCCAAGTCGTGCCCGACCGGGGCGATTCGGTATGGGGACCGGGACGCCCTGCTCGCCGAGGCACGACACGAGGGGAGGACGGCTTACGGCGAAATGGACCTCGGCGGCACGGGAGTGATCTACGCGCTCTCTCGAGACCCGGAGATCTACGGCTTGCCGGCCAAGCCCATGATCCCGCTGCCCATCACCCTGTGGCGCGACATCATCCGCCCCCTCGGCTGGGTCGGCTTCTGGGGGGCCTTGGGCTTCGCGTTCCTCCACTACGTGACCTTCGGCCCGAAGAAGCTCGAGATGTACGACCGAACGGACGAGACGGAAGAACGAACGGGAGGTGACTGACATGGCGTTCGGAGAAAGGTACTACGAGCGTTACAATACCTGGGAACGGGTCTGTCACTGGCTCGTTGCGGGCTGCTTCCTGATCCTCGTCATCACGGGAATCGGCCTCTACGACAAGGCGTTCCTGCGCTACTTCGACGTCTTGGGCGGCGGATCGAAGGCGCTGCTGATCCACAAAATCACAGGGGTTGTGTTCTTTTTCGCTTCGTTGACCCTCTCGCTCCAGCACTGGCGCGACACGCTCGACTTCAGCTCCGACGATATCCGGTGGATCAAGTGCCTGGGCGGGTACCTTTCCAAGGGACACGCCTCCCCTCCCATGGGGAAGTTCAACACAGGGCAGAAGCTCTTCGGCATGTACATGCTTCTCGGTACGATCGGGCTCGGCATGACCGGCCTCGTGATCTGGTACCCGTTTGCCTTCCCGAGAATGGTCGTCCAGTGGAGTCTCCTGTTCCACTCTCTCTACTTCGTGTTCATGACCGTGTTCGTGGTGATTCACGTGTACCTGGGGACCGTCGGCAACCCCGGGACCATCGACGGGATCCTCTACGGCGAGGTGAGCGGGGTCTGGGCCAGGCGACACGCACCCAAGTGGCTGGCGAAGATCGAAGCCCGACGGTTGGCACGCGAAGGCACGCCCTGAGCTTCCGGGGCCCCGGTCCTCTGCCCTGCCCGAAATTGAGGCTCATCGGGGAAACGGCCGGGTGGGTCCGCGCACGGAGACGGACGGCCGCCAGAGATTCCGGAAGGCTCGATGGGAGGCGCGCTTCGGGCTGCCCGGCGTCGTCTGCCAGAGTGGGCGGGCCCACCCGGCCGTTTCCGGACGGGAGGACCCGGTACTTTCCCGGATGAACCGAAATTGAGATCCCGATGAGCCGAACATCGTCGGGGGATCGGGGAAGAGGAAGGACCCAAAGCCCAGGGAAAAAGATCGGCCCCCAAGCGGGCAGGCCGGGGGGGCAGCCTTGCCACACGAGGGGGCCGAAGGGGCGGGGGTCAAGCAGACCCCCTTGATCCTGCTGAGGCCGCCCCGCCCGCCTCTACACAGCGCCTCCACGGGGGGAGCGGTGGATCGAACAAAGCTGGCGCGCCCGGCAGGATTCGAACCTGCGACCTACGGATTCGTAGTCCGTCACTCTATCCAGCTGAGCTACGGGCGCGAGCTCAGGCTCTACCGCGCCACGAAGTCCTTCAGGACCAGCTCGTAGCGGTCGTGCTCGAACGGGTGGGCGTCCGGGTATAGGCTGAAGAGCCACCCGGCGAAGAGCTCGGCCCCGTTCTCCGTCACCACCAGGCGCGCTGCCGGGTTCACCGTCTCGTTCGAGCCGGACGTGATGACGCCTCCGGTCATCGTGAAGGCGGGCAGGAAGCTCTCGACCGCGATCTCCAGGTCGCCCTCCGTCACCGAGCCGCCGATGTCCACCGTGACGTCCTTCGTCGTGTTCGACACCTTGTCCGCCACGCTCAAGACGACGGCCTTCCAGGTGTTCGTCACGTCCTCCGGCACCACCACCTCCCGGGGTCCCGCCATGCCCATGCCGGCGGGCGGGCCGTCCATGGGCGGGTGGGTCGGGGGCATTTCCTGGCGGGCGGCAGGGGCCTGGGCTTGGGGTGCCGCAGGCTTGGGCTCCTCGGACTTGGAGCACGCACCCAGGGTCATCAGGGAGGCCACCAGAGCGATCGCGGGCAGCCAGTACGTCTTCATGACAGTCTCCTTACGGGGGTAAAGTGGCGGAGAGGGGGGGATTCGAACCCCCGGTACCCTTTTGGGGTACACACGATTTCCAGTCCTGCACCCTCGGCCAGCTCGGTCACCTCTCCGGGCCGAAAACAGGGGATCCGGGGAAGCACGTGGCGGAGAGGGGGGGATTCGAACCCCCGGTAGAGTTTCCCCTACACTGGTTTAGCAAACCAGCGCCTTAAGCCTCTCGGCCACCTCTCCGGCGTTCAGAAGGGGCGCATTCTACAGACGCCGTCTGGCAGGGGTCAAGGGCTTTGATGATCCCGGATCCACCGCCTTGACACGTGCCCGGGGCCGGCGAGCCCCTCCGCGCCGCCCCGCGATCCGCGGCGATTC
>CAZYJP010000381.1:0-2734 GCA_964647795.1 uncultured Thermodesulfobacteriota bacterium | reverse complement strand
AGGGCGCAGCCGCTGGGTGACAGCCAGTCCCCGTCCCCGGCCCCTGCGCCCTCAGGCACAGGGCAGACCCCGGGGCTCCACGGCGAAGCCGGCCGCCGTCAAGGCGCCGCAGAGAGCGCCGATGTGGTCCTGGCCCCGAGTCTCGACGCTCACCTCGACCCGGGTGCGGCCCATGGGAAGGTCCAGACCCAGGCGGTCGTGGAAGATGTGGAGGATGTTGGCCCTCTCCCGGGCCACGACGGCCAGGAGCGTCCCGAGGGAGCCCGGCACGTCGTCGAGGACCACGGCGAAGCGCAGGATGCGGCCGGTGCGGATGAGGCCCTGCTCCAGGATGCGGTCGAGCACGTTGAGATCCACGTTCCCACCGCTCACCACCACCACGATCCGCCGCCCCGCGACCCTCTCCGGGGGGGCGTCAAGCAGGGCTGCCAGCGCCGCTGCCCCGGCCCCCTCGGCCAACACCTTCTTCTTCTCGAGGAGCTGCACGATGGCCATCGCGATCCGGTCTTCCGCCACTGCGAGGACTTCCTCCACGGAGGAAGCCAACACCGGGTAGGTCACAGCGCCCACCCGCGAGACCAGGATGCCGTCCGCGATGCTGCGACCGGGAGTCACGTCCACCGGGCCGCCCGCCCGAAGTGCCTCCAGCGCGGAAGGGCAGGCCTCGGTCTGGACACCGACGATTCGTACCTCGAACCGCGAGGGCTTCACGGCGTCGGCTATCCCCGCGATCAGGCCGCCCCCTCCCACCGGTACCCAGACCTCGTCGGGCTCGGGGACCTGGTCCAGGATCTCGAGCCCTACCGTCCCCTGGCCGGCCACGACGTCCTCGTCGTCGTACGGGTGCACGAAGGCGTACCCCTCCCGGGCCAGTTCCGAGGCCCTCCCCAGCGCCTCGGCCACGGTGCGGCCGTGCAGGATCACCCTGGCGCCATAGTCCCGGGTGGCGAGCTGCTTGGAGATGGGCGAACCCTGGGGCATCACCACCGTCGCCGGAACGCCCACCCAGCTCGCCGCCAGGGCCACCCCCTGGGCATGGTTTCCCGCTGACGCCGCCACCACTCCCTTGGGGCCGATGCTTTCCCTGCACCGGGAGAGCTTGAAGAGCGCGCCGCGCACCTTGAAGGAACCCGTTCGCTGCAGGTTCTCGAGCTTTAGGTATACCTGGGCTCCGGTGGCGTGGCTGAAGTGTTCCGAGAGGATCATGGGAGAGGGGGACAGACGGGTCCGGAGGACCCCGAGGGCCTCGCGGATGCGGGCGATGTCGGCCATGAGAACCTCCCGCTGCGGGTTCCGTGCGGGGCGAGCTCCGTGCGTGCGGGAACATACCCGCGAGAACGGCGGGCGCAAATCCATGCACGTCGACCGTGCCTGCCGACTGGGCCTGCGGTGGGCCCCCGGGGGCAGGCAGCCAACATCGGCGTCCGAGCGAGGGTTTGACACGCCGGGGCTGGTCGGTACACTCGATAAGCCGGAGGGGTTGCTGGCGGAACCTACAGCGGAGACCGGGAACGCCCCGCCGCGCCCTTCTCGGCGTCCCTGTGGTGCGCTTCCGGACTGGCGGGGAGGAGGACCCATGTACCTGGACCATTTCGACCCCCTCAAGGGCGAGAGGCTCGAGATCCTGGACTCCGACGGGAGGGTGGACGAGGCGCTCCGCCCCCTCGTGCCGGACGAGGAGATCCGGCGCCTCTACGGCCGCATGCACGCCATTCGGGCGGCGGACCAGATGGCGCTGAAGCTCCAGAGGGAGGGGCGCATGGGCACCTACGCACCCATGGAGGGGCAGGAGGCCTGTCAAGCGGCGGCGGCCGCCCTGGGAAAGGCCGACTGGCTCGTGCCCTCCTACCGGGAGACCGGGGCCCTGTGGCTCCGGGGGGTGCCGCTGCCGACCCTCTACCGGTACTGGATCGGCGACGAACGCGGCAGCGTGTGGCCCGAAGGGCTGCGGGTGCTCCCGGTCTCCATCCCGGTGGGCAGCCAGGCCCTCCACGCGGTTGGGCTCGGGTGGGCCATGAAGCTTCGCAAGGAGGCCTCGGCCGTGCTCGTGTTCTTCGGGGACGGTGCGACCTCCGAGGGGGAGGTGCTCGAAGCGATGAACTTCGCCGGGGTGTTCGGGACCCCCACGGTCTTCTTCTGCCAGAACAACCAGTACGCGATCAGCGTTCCCCGCCGGCGCCAGACCGCCGCCAGAACCATCGCCCAGAAGGCCGTGGCCTTCGGCTTCCCGGGGATCCAGATCTACGGCAACGACCTTCTGGCCGTGCTGGGTGCGGTGGGCGAGGCCCTGGACCGGGCGCGCTCGGGGCAGGGCCCGGCGCTCATCGAGGCCCTCACCTATCGCCTGGGCCCCCATACCACGGCTGACGACCCCACCCGGTACCGGGAGGACGCCGAGGTGGAGAGGATGCGGGTTTTCGACCCCCTCCGCCGGGTGCGCACCTACCTGGAGGCTCGAGGGCTCTGGTCCGAGGGGGACGAGGAGAGCCTGGAGGCCGAGGTCCGGGCCGAGGTGGATCGGGCCGTGGAGGAGACCTACTCGGGAGAGGAGCCGGACCCAGCCGGCATCTTCGATTACACCTACGCGGAGCTCCCTCCCTACCTCATGCGCCAGCGTGGGGAATTCCTCGACTCGCTCCGGGGGAGGGCGGGCCGTGGCTAAGCTCAACGTGGTGGCGGCCCTGAACCTCGCGCTGGACCGGGAGATGGCCCGCAACGAGCGGGTGGTGCTCCT
>CAZYJP010000380.1:0-2740 GCA_964647795.1 uncultured Thermodesulfobacteriota bacterium | reverse complement strand
GAGCGCACCGATGTGGTCTCGCTCTACGACACGGAGGGCCTCGGTGCCGCGGGGCCGGCGAAGGGGTTGGGAGGGGGAGTGAGGGGCGCCTCCTCGGCGGCCGGATCCGCTGAGTGCCCGGGGGGGAGCGCCACGGACACAGGCCTCCCAGCGCACCCGGCCGCGGCCCAAAGAAGACCCGCCATCGCGATCCCGATTCCTCGCACCCGTCCTCCTCCTGTGGACGAACGGTCAACATCGCCGTCAGGGTAATACATGCTCCTGGCACGGCAAGGTGGGAGGGGGCTCGACGGTCGGGAGACGCCCCCTCGCGCAATGCCCACCGCCTCGCCGGGAGTGCCGGCTGCAGAGAGGTCTACAGAGGGCGAGACTATTCGGCATTCACGAACACGGCCACTCCGAACGGCCACGGGGAATTCTGGGATATTTATCCCGTCAAATCAAATAGTTGCACATTTTACTAGGTCGTTGGCACGGTCACTGCATTTCACGAGAGCGAAACGCGGAGCCACACCACTCACCCCAACCGAAGGAGGTGCACCATGCGTAAGACTCTCATCGCCCTGATCGCCGTCGTATCCCTGGCCACCGCCGGTATCAGCCTGGCGGCAGCCGACAAGGACAGCTGCGGCACCTGCGGCGGCTGCGCCGAACGGTCCGCCGGCGGGGACCGGCACGGTCTCACTCCCGAGGAACTGGCGCCGTAACTCGGTATCACCCGGAGGGGCATCCACGCCCCCCCGGCTACTCCGGCGCTGGTCACGGAGTCTTCGTGGCGGCGCCGGTTTTCTTTTGGGGGTCTATCCTGCCGTTTCCCGTGGGCCCAGCATTCGGCCGATGGCCCTGACACGGAGATCCTTGCGGTGCCCCGCGCAATCCAGGGGCCCCGGGTGCTGCACCTCGCCAGGCGTCCGCCATGCGGTAGACTGGTCCGAGTACACGTCCAGGGAAAGGAAGACCCCCATGCTCGGTCGTGCCCTGCTTGCCCTCGCCTCGGTCTTCGCCGTCTCGGGGAGCCTCACTTCGACTCCGATTGCCGCCGAAGGTCCCGCGCCCTCCACACCGGCCTACCGCGAGGCCTTCGGCTCGCCTCCTCGCACCGAGGCGCCGGAGCGCTGCCTGGCTGCCGTCGTCTTTCTCCCGGGGGCAGGTGCTTCTGGGAGAGCAGACCGGCTCTCGCCCCTGCCCCTCTTCCTCCTGGATCCCGACCGGGTCGTGGAACACGCCGCAGGCGTCCTGGTGGAGGGCTACCCGGTGACCCTGCGCTTCTTCGAGCCGCCCCGAGCCTTCCCCCCCGGATCCCGGTTCCTCAGCTTGGGGCGCGAGGGGACCACGGCCGTCCTTCGGGTAGCGCTCGAAGCCCAGGCCGCCCTGGGTCCGGTGGCCGACCAGGCTGCGGCCCACACCCTGGGCCAGTTTCCGGGGGTGAGGGCGGTACGCGTCGAGGTGGAAGGGAAGCCGCCGGGCCGAACCGTGGGACCCGACCCGGCGCTCCTGGAGGCCCCTCCCCCGCCCCGGCTCCTGGACGTCGCAGCGCCGTTCCACGAGGGGGAGGAACCCCGGGAGATCCACGCGCTCTTCGACCGACCGGTGGCGGTCAAGGCGTTCCGCCTCCGCCTCGCCGACGGGATGGAGCTTCCCGGGAAGGCGTATCTGCACGCGTTCGACATGTCGGTGGTCTTTCGGCCGACCCAGCCCGCAGTGCTCCGCGACGGGCTCCCCCTGAGGTTCTCGTGGTCCGTGGCGGACCGGATGGGAAGGGCGGCCCGGGGTGAGCGCGACCTGGAGCTCCGGCTCCACGAACAGCACGACTGAGCAACACTTGGGCGGCCGCTGAAACCCCGAGGGCTCCGGCGGCGTCAAACGTGCGTCGAAACTCCGGCACTGCGCGAAAGGACCGCCATGCGCCCCCTCTCCATCGACCCCGTCTGTCACATGGAAGTCGACCCCGACGCACCCCTCGGCGGCTCGGCCGAGCACGCCGGCCGGGAGTACCACTTCTGCAACCCCCGATGCCGCGCGAAGTTCCTGGAGGAGCCGGAGCGCTACCTGGTGCCGCCCCCCGGCCTCCCCGGCCGTGAGGAGGGGACTAGCATCGACCCCCTCTGCCGGATGACCGTGGACGAAGCGGCCCCGAAGGGGGGGAGCGCCGACCACGGGGGGAAGCGCTACTACTTCTGCAACCCCCGGTGCCGGGAGCGGTTCGAGGCCGACCCCGAAGGGATGCTCACCGCCTACGCATCGGGGGAAAGGGAGGAGGCGATGGAGGAAGAGCTCTCCCCGCCGCCTTCCCCGGCCCGGGTGGCGGGCTCCGGGGCCAGGGAGGTCCTGGACCTCACGGGGATGAGCTGCGCCTCCTGCGCGGCGGCCATCGAGAAGGGGCTGCGGAAGATTCCGGGCGTGGGAAAGGCCGCCGTGAATTTCGCCGCCTCCAAGGCCTATATCGAGTTCGACCCGGCGCGGGTCCGGCACGAAGACCTGTCCACTGCGGTCCGCAAGGCCGGGTACGGGGTGCGGGAGGCGGGTTCGGAGCAGGTGGCCGAGCTCTCGGTCTCGGGCATGGGATCGGCCCACTGCGTCGGGCTGGTGGAAAGGGCTCTGAGGGGAGTCCCGGGGGTGGAGGATGTCGCGGTGAACCTGGGGACCGGCCGGGCCAGAGTCGCCTATGATCCGGCCAAGGCGCGGGTCTCCCGCCTGATCGAGGCGGTGCAGGCGGCGGGGTACGCGGCGCGCCCGGCCG
>CAZYJP010000379.1:0-2746 GCA_964647795.1 uncultured Thermodesulfobacteriota bacterium | reverse complement strand
CCTGCCGGGACCCCGGCGTAGGGGCCCGCCCGGGGACGGGGGGTTCCAGCACCGCGCCGGACATACCGGACACAGGAGCACCCCGCGGGGGCTTACGCCCCCGGGTTTCGTTCGGGCGAGGCCCCGCCTCGCCCCCCAAGAGAGAGCCTGGAGGGACCGACGTGATCCAAGGAATCGGCGACTGGAAGCGCACGCACACCCTGGGCGAGCTTCGCCTCGGCGACGAGGGCCGGGACGTGACCCTCATGGGCTGGGTGCACCGGCGCAGGGACCACGGGGGGCTCATCTTCCTCGACCTCCGCGACCGGGAGGGCCTCACCCAGGTGGTCTTCCACCCGGAGCTCTGCCCCGAGGCCCACGCCCTCGCCCACGAACTGAGGAGCGAGTACGTCGTGGCCGTGCGCGGCCGGGTGGCCCCGAGGCCGGAGGGCACCGAGAACCCCTCCCTGCCCACGGGCGCGGTCGAGGTGCAGGCGCAGGAACTGCGCCTCCTCAACCGCTCGAAGACCCCGGTCTTCCCGGTGGAGGACGCCGCCGACGCCGGCGAGGACCTGAGGCTCAAGTACCGCTTCCTCGACCTGCGCCGCCCGGCTCTCCAGCGCAACCTCCGGCTTCGGCACCGGGCCGTGATGGCGGCCCGCCGGTTCCTGGACGAGCAGGGGTTCGTGGACGTGGAGACGCCCATGCTCACCCGGAGCACCCCGGAGGGCGCCCGGGACTTCCTCGTGCCGAGCCGCCTCTCCCCCGGGCAGTTCTACGCCCTGCCCCAGTCGCCCCAGCTCTTCAAGCAGCTCCTCATGGTGTCGGGGCTCGACCGCTACTACCAGGTCGTCAAGTGTTTCCGCGACGAGGACCTGCGGGCCGACCGCCAGCCCGAGTTCACCCAGATCGACCTGGAGATGAGCTTCATCACCCCGGACGCCCTCATGGGCCTGATGGAGGAGATGATGGCTGCGGTCTGGCGGGAGGTCCTGGGGACCGAGCTTCCCCTGCCCTTCCCGCGCATCCCCTACGACGACGCGGTGGGCCGGTACGGCACCGACGCCCCGGACATCCGCTTCGGCCTGGAATTGGCCGACGTGAGCCCGGCGGTTGCCGGGTCTGGTTTCCAGGTCTTCGCCCAGGTCGTGGCCAAGGGAGGGGTGGTCAAGGGACTCAACGCGAAGGGCGCGGGCGAGCGGTTCTCCCGCAAGGAGATCGACGACCTCACGGCCTTCGTCGCGCCCTTCGGCGCCCGGGGCCTGGCGTGGATCCGGGTCCAGCCCGACGGCGAGTGGCAGTCCCCCATCGCCAAGTTCCTGGGCGACGACGCCCGGGCCGGCATCCGGGAGGCCCTGGACCCCGCACCCGGCGATCTCCTCTTCTTCGTCGCCGACCAGCCCCGGGTGACGAACCTCGCCCTGGCCCGCCTGCGCACGCACCTGGCCGGGCGCCTCGGGCTCGTGCCGGAGGGGGTGTGGGCGTTTTGCTGGGTCACGGACTTCCCCCTCCTGGAGTGGGACGAAGACGCCAAACGGCACGTGGCCCTGCACCACCCCTTCACGAGCCCCCGCCCCGAGGACGAGCGGCTGCTCGACACCGCGCCCCTGGCGGTCAAGGCCCAGGCCTACGACCTGGTCCTCAACGGCACCGAGGTGGGGGGCGGCTCCATCCGGATCCACGTCGAGGACGTGCAGGAGAAGGTCTTTCGCGCCCTCGCCATCGGACCGGAGGAGGCCCGGGCCAAGTTCGGGTTCCTCCTCGACGCCCTCTCCTTCGGCGCCCCGCCCCACGGGGGCATCGCCTTCGGTCTGGACCGCCTGCTCATGTTCCTGTGCGGCACCCCCAGCATCCGCGACGTCATCGCCTTCCCCAAGACCCAGAAGGGGACGTGCCTGCTCACCGAGGCCCCCTCGCCCGTGGACGCCGCGCAGCTCAAGGAGCTGCACCTCCGGGTGAGAGCGCCCGAGAAGGAGTGATGTCCCGCCCGAGATCCGGCACCTCCCCCCTTCGCGAGACGTCGTCGAAACACCGCGGATTGCGCGGCGAAGCCCGGGGCTGCGCGGACCCTCTCTCCGAGCAACCGGTGGATTCGGGCCGACCGGTTTCTTGACGGGATTGGGCAGGAATGGTATTCTCCGCGCCTCCGATCGGAAACCACATCAGGGGTGTGCCATGAAACTGACCACCAAGAGCCGGTACGGAGTGCGGGCGATCTTCGACATCGCCTACCACACAGGGGGCCTCCCGGCCCAGATCAAGGACATCTCCGAGCGCCAGCGCATCAGCCCGCGCTACCTCGAGCAGATCTTCCAACGGCTCAAGAAGGCGGGGATCCTCGGGAGCAAGCGCGGCCCCAAGGGCGGCTACTTCCTCCTCAAGGACCCCAAGGACATCACGATCTACGAGATCATCACCTGCACCGAGGGCCCCATCGAGCTCGTCTTCTGTGTGGGGGAGGACGAGGAAGGCGGCAGCTGCGACGCCACCATGTGCGAGATGAAGAGCCAGTGCGTGGCGAGCCCTCTCTGGAAGGAGCTGGGGGACAAGATCGCCGCCATCTTTCAGGGCACGACCATCCAGGACCTCTGCAAGAAGGCGGAGGCACTGGGTATCGACCGCCAGCTCGACGCCCGGTTCATGTACTACATCTGAGGGCGCAGCAAGATCCCGCACCCCGCGCCCCGGCCTGCCGGGGCGCCTTCGTTTCGCCCCACGGAGCCCCCATGCCCGTGCGCCTCGCCATCAACGGACTCGGACGCATCGG
>CAZYJP010000378.1:0-2756 GCA_964647795.1 uncultured Thermodesulfobacteriota bacterium | reverse complement strand
GTCGGCGACCGGCGCGCCGCCCCGCGACAGGCGCACGATCCCGTTGAAGAGGCTTCCGGCGCGAGGAGTCGCCGGGGCTCCTCGGAACTGAACCTCCAGGTCCCCCAGGATCCTTGTCGGCGCCGGGTCCCACGCCGGGGGCTCCTGCGCAGGCCCGCTCACCTCCAGGGGAAGCGCCGTGCGTACCACCGTAGCCTTCTCGAGAAAGTCCATAATGAGCCAGTGGAGTCCCCCCTGGCGGAACGTCACCGGAAGCGTGAACCGCCCCTCGAAGAGCGCCGCCTCTGCCCAGTCTCCGAGGTGCTCGGGGTGGAAGTGGTGCACCTCCTCCAGATTCTCGCTCAGAACGGCGAAGTTGGGCCTTCTCTCCGGGTGGGTTCCCAGTTCCCCGGCTCCGTCGGCGCCCTCGATGAACACGTGAAGGGTCGCGGGCGTCCCGGCCACCGGCGGCGACGGTTTGGTTTCCACGCGGAATCGGTAGCGCTCCGCAACCCTGGCATCGCTCATCACGGGGAGGTGGTGAAAGGAAGGGTCCTCCAATTCGCAGCAGGAACTGCGCTCCCAGGAGGCTTCCGGTTGCACGCTCTCCGCTGCCGGCGGGAGCCGGGTACCCCCGGAGGAAGCGCACCCCGCCAGAACACCTAGCGCCGCAAGAATTCCCGCGAGACGTCCGGGCGTCGTCACCATCCCCTCCTTCCGGCGCCTGCGACTCCGACGGCCAACCCGTCCCCGGAGTCCCGAACCCGGTTCAATCGGTCTTCCCGGTGAAGTTGGCCGCGAGGACCTGACCGTCGTAGTTGAGGAACACGTAGAGCTGCTGGCGCAGGGGGTCGGTCTCGGCTTCGTTCCGAAAGACCAGGTGCCACTCCTCCACCCCTTCGACCATCTCCAAGGACGCCCGTTCGGGGCGCGCCTCGCGCCAGGTCTCCGGCACCCTCCCCCGGCGGACCAGGAGCCCGATGAGCTCCAGACCCTTGGAATACGCTTCTTCCTCGCTGATGATCTCGTGCCCTTCGTGAGGGTCTGCCGGAGAGACCCCCAGCGCGAAGGCAAGCCCAACCGCCAGGAACAGCCAAACGGCCCCTCTCACGGGGACCCTCAATCCGAGTCGAGCAGGGTATCCGAAAAACGCCGCCGGGCCTTCTCCAAGTCCATCTCCTCGTGCGCGTGAAGGTGGAGATCCTTGCTGAAACCCAGGTCGTCCGGATATTGCTGGTGGGAATAGCCGTGGAGCTGAGCGAGGAAGAGAAGCGCTCCCGCAGTCACCAGGCAACTGTTGGCAGCCACGCTGAAGCGTGCGAAGGACTTGGTTCTCCGCCACCCCGCCAATAGGGCGACCATCACCAGGAGTGCGGCCAACTGCCCCGCCTCGACACCCGCATTGAACGAGAGTATCCGCAGGACCAGCCCCCGGGTGTCCTCCCCCAGAGGCAACTGCTGCAGCCGAGTGGACAGGCCGAAGCCGTGAATCAGCCCGAAGACGAAGACCACCGCCAGAATGTTCGGCGGCGTCCAGGCCAGGTAGCGGCGGAAGCCGTTCAGGTTGTCGAAACCCTTGTAGCAGACGCTCAGCGCGATCACCGCGTCCACCAGGTAGTAGTTGGCCGAGATGTTCAGGAGGGTGGCGAAGACGAGGGTGAGGCTGTGCCCGAGCGTAAACGCCGTGACGCACCACACGACGTCCTTGGCGCTGGTGAGGAAGAAGACCACGCCGAAGAGGAACAGGAGGTGGTCGTACCCCGTGAGCATGTGCTTGGCGCCGAGCCACGAAAAGAGGCCGTACCCGGCCTGGAGCATCGCCTGCCGGTCCGCCTCGGACATGCCGTGGGCGGCGGCGTCGGCGGCGAGCAGCACCAGCAGGGCCGCGGCCGGCAAGAGGGCTCGACGCATGGTGTTTCGCACCCCTTGGAGGAAGTCGCCTCCCGAGGATATGCCAGAAGTGCGGGCAAAGAAGCAAGGACTTGGACCGAGAGGCTTCCCGGTAACATCCCGGCTACGCTGCCGGGTGACCAAGTCCTCGTGGCCTCGAGGCGGCTGGGCGGGCCCGACCGCGCAGGCGGACGGCCGCTCGACGACAGGAGCCCCTTCCGGGTCTCGGTCGCGGGCGCGCCTTCGAAAACCGGCGAGAGGGTGAACGCTTCGAGTCGTCCGGCATCGTCTGCCGGAGGGGGCGGGCCCCCCCGGCCGTTTCCCGGAAGGACCGCGAATGAAGGAGGGGTTGGACGGGGCGGCTACGCGTTCACCGCGGCCCGCGCCTCCCCGACGGCAAAGAGCTCGTCGAAGATCTCCTGAACGGTGGTGATGCGGTCGGACCTCCAGGCGTTGCTGCCGCAGAAGACGAGACCGCGCTCCACGTCGCCGCGCTGGGCGCGGTCGAGGGCCCGGGCGATGCAGAAGCGCTCGCCGTCGTCCCGGTAGGCGCACCTTCGCAGGCACGCAACGGGGCACCGCAGGCCGTCGTCCAGGTCGCCCTGGCGGATGCGGCCGACGTTTCCGATGAGGGCCCGTCCCGGGAGCCCGGCCGGGCTCATCACCAGGCCGATGTCTTCCCTGCGGCTCGCCAGGTAGGCCTGTTTGAATGCCGGGGCGGCGTCGCACTCCTCGGTACACACGAAGCGCGTGGCCATCTGCACCCCGTCCGCGCCTTGCTCCAGCGCCGACAGGAGGTCCTCCCGGTCCCAGATGCCCCCCGCCGCGACGACCGGCACGGCCACCCCGAAGGTCTCCCGGAAGAAGGCATTCACCCCGCGCACGGT